>JAFAZL010000761.1 GCA_019239815.1 Acidobacteriota bacterium | reverse complement strand
CAACACCTACGGCGAACGTGAGCCAAGTGAGGTTGAATACGTCGGCCAGTATGGCGAAAACCCCTACGACATGAATATCCGCCGCATGGACTCTCACGGCGGCTGGATCGCCACGCCCAACGATCTCGCAAAATTCACCGCCCATCTCGGCGGCACGGCAACAATCCCGAGCATCCTCAAGCCGGCATCGATCAAGCTGATGACCACACCTGCGCCCGCCTACCCGCAAAATTCCGACGCGAAATACGCACGCGGCTGGATGGTCCGCAACAACGGAGCAGGGAACTGGTGGCACGCTGGCAGCCTCCCCGGCACTACCTCCGTCATGGTCCACACCTCCACCGGCATGTGCTGGGGCGCCCTCACCAACACGCACACTCAGCCGAGCGATGCCATCAACACCGCCCTCGATCAATTGGTCTGGGAAATGGTCCACCAAGTCCCCGCCTGGAATTCCTGAACTCAATCCCCAGTGGTGCACAATCGCTCATTCATCCCAATTCGTGTAGAGGCGCAGCACGCTGCGCCCCATGTCCGCAAGATTGAATGTGTCGCACCCTGTAGCCGCGGTCGCGTCCCAGACCGCGGGCTTTTCCCCGGCGTCTTGTCTCGATCGATCTTTCCCGCGACTGCAAAAACAAAAAAGGGCGCGGATAAAATCCGCGCCCCTCTTGGCTAAAAATTGTTCTTAAAATTACGGCTGATCCGGCGTATTCCCGCCCATCCTCTGCGCCACAATCTTCCGCGCATTCTCATACAGCGCTCGTGCCTGTGGAATCGAATCCACCGCCTTCTGCACCTGCGGATCCGCCTCCAACTCCACCTTAAATCCTTCCTGCTGGCCAAACACCGACATGAACACTTCCTGCTTGATCTTCCGCTTGATCCAGTCGTTGTTCTCGGCCATCTCCGGCTCAGTATAGTGGACGTTCTTCTTCGCAAGGAACGCGCGGAAGTCGTGCATCACCGTTTCGTCCGCCGTGAATTCCTTCGTCACGTTCGGCCGTGTCCCCAGGTAATACCGCGTGAATCCGCCGACGCCCTGTTCGTACGGGAAGAACACATCCGCGCGAATCAGCGTTTCCTGGAATTTCGTCAGCTTCGGCGCCGCAACCACAACGTCCGGCGTGATACCGCCGCCGCCCGTCACCTGCCGCCCGCTATCCGTCAGCTTCACTTCCGTCGGATGCTCTGGAACGTGACGCTCGTAGTGATATTCGTAAAGCGAAATCGACTTGTAATCGCGCTGAATCAACCGCCCGCTCGGCGTGTAGTACCGCGCCGTCGTCAGCGCCAGTCCGGTGTTCTCGCTCAGCGGCGTTACCGTCTGCACCAAACCCTTGCCGAACGTCGTCTCGCCCACGACGATTCCGCGATCGTGATCCTGCACCGCGCCCGACACAATCTCCGTCGCCGACGCGGAATTCCCGTTCACCAGAATCACAAGCGGCACCGTGTTGCCTTGATTCCCGCGAATCGCCACGTACTTCCGCTCGTTCGACGCGCGCCCGTGATGCGAAACGATCAGCTGCCCCTTCTCCAGGAACATGTCACCCACCGCAACCGCTTCGTTCAGCAATCCACCCGGATTGCCGCGCATATCCAGAATCAAACCATCCAGCGAAGGCGCGTTCAGCTTCTTCAGCGCTTCGGCAATCTCGCGATCCGTGGTCTCATTGAATCCCGACAGCCGGATGTATCCGACGCCCGGCTTGTACATGAACGCGATGTCCACCGAGTGCCGCGGAATCTCATCGCGCGTCACCGTGAACGTCAGCGGATCGTTGTACCCTTCACGAGTTACCGTGATCTTGACGATCGTGCCCTTGGCGCCCTTGAGCATGTCCGCGACGTCGCTCGTCGTCAGCCCATCCGTCGCCTTGTCATCCACTTTCACGATCACGTCGCCAGGTCGAATGCCGGCGTTATACGCAGGAGCGCCCACATAGGGCGACATCACCACCGTGTGATTTTCGCGCGGCGCAACTACCATGCCGACGCCGTAATACTTGCCGCGCTGATCTTCGCGCAGCAGCGCAAACTGACGCGCATCAAAGAAGTTCGAGTGAGGGTCAAGGATGCGAAGCATCCCGGGGATGGCGCCCTGATACACCGCCTTGTCGATATCCACTGGCTCGGCGTAGTTCGCCTGCACTACATCCAGGACCTTCGTGAAGTCATGGACCGACGACTGGTAATCATCGGCTGACGCCGTCGTCGCTCGTACGTTAGGCCCGTAAATCCCGCCTAATACGGCAGATACGAGCAGCACCGCCACTACAACAAACAATCCGCGGCGTTCAGCTTTCATCCGTTACCTCACAGTTTCCTAGCAATTCTTAATTGTACCACACCCAATTCCGACCTATTTTCGCCGTTTTCCAGCCTATAACCGTCGATCACCAAGCTCCCGGAGCCCAAGTCCTCACGTACGGCAACATCACTGCTCTGCCCATGTCGCCAGACGAAATCTGCAACCCGGTCGTCTTGTTCTTCATCGTTACGTCGCTACTTCGTTGCCTCATTACCTCGCCGTTCCTCTTCCGTTTGACACTCCCAAACTCCTCCCCCTATGATGCCAACAGGCCGCCATCCGGTCACCCGACTACATGCTCAGCATCCCCCACATGATTGTGGTGTTTATCGTCGTCCTGGTGGTCTTTGGCCCCCAAAAACTCCCCGAACTCGCCAAGGGCCTCGGCAAGCTCATGGCCGAATTCCGCAAGGCTTCCACTGACTTCAAATCCGCCTTCGAAAACGAGATGCGTGACCTCGAACGCCAGGCCGCCGAAGTCGAACGCAAAAAGCGTGAGCTGCTCGCCAAAGCCAAGGCCGCCATTGACGTCCCCATCACTCTCGCGAGCCCCTCAGGAGCTGAGACGCAGCCCGCTCCAGCTCAGTTAGCCGATTCCTCCAGCGCCGCCGCCGCCGAAGCCCAAAGAGCCACCGAAGCCGACGCTGGCGCCGTCATGGCACCGATCGTCACCCCCGTCGCCGAAGCCGTCCACCGCTCCTCGTCTGATGAGTCGGCGCCTGCGAGCACGCCGTCCACTGAATCCCCAACAAACGGCAACGCCTCCGCCTCCGAATACAACGCCGCCCAGGCCGAATCCGACGCCATCTCCGAGAAGCCCCAACGCACCTCCGCTGACGACGCGCACTCGCAAGACGCCCCTCATGACTACAAACCCGCCTGACGCGCTCGTAAAAAAGGACGAAACCGAAGAAGGCGGTCAAATGACCTTCTTCGAGCATCTCGTCGAACTCCGCAAGCGCCTCATCAACTCTCTCATCGCCATCGGCATTGGCGCCTTTATCGGCGTCGCCGTCGCCAAATACGTCATCGACTTCGTCACGCGCCCCATGCTCAGGGCGCTTACCCTCGCGCATCTCGAATCCAAACTCGTCTACACGCATCCCGCCGGCGTCTTCAATCTCATGATCACGCTGGGCATTTACATCGGCCTCGTACTCGCCTCGCCGGTTGTGCTTTATCAGATTTGGCTCTTCGTCGCCCCCGCTCTCTATAAGCACGAACGCAGCGCGGTCACTGGCTTCCTTTTCTCAACGGTCTTTCTTTTCCTCACAGGCATCGCGTTCGGCTACTACATCACGCTCCCATATCTCCTCAAATTCCTCGTCTCTTTCCAGAACGTCAGCCTCCCCGGCATCGTCCCCATGATCACCGTGAACGAATACTTCGATCTAACGCTGATGGTCCTGCTCGGCCTCGGCCTCGTTTTCGAACTCCCGGTCCTCGTCTTTTTCTTGACGCTCTTCGGCATCGTCACGCCGCAGTTCCTCTGGAAAAATGTCCGCTACGCGATCGCCATCATCGCCGTCGTCGCTGCCATCATCACGCCCACGCCCGACGCCATGACCATGCTCATCTTCATGGCTCCGATGCTCGGCCTCTACTTCGTTGGCATGGGCGTCTCCTGGGCGGTCGTTCGTAACAAAAACAAAAAGCTCGCCGCCGAGTCCGCGGCCGTGTAGGGAACTGACATGCCCGAAAAAAATAATTCGCTATGCCAACGACTCACGGTCCGCATCGCGATCTTGCCGCCGCTGGCCGCGCTTTTGCTGATCGCCGCGTGCAATTCCAGCGACGCCTCCAAACCCGCAAACGCCTCCCCAGTGGTAAACGCCGCCGCAAAATCTCCTGCGCAAATGCCCGACGAAAACACTCCCGCTCCCGAGTCCACCGACGGCTTCGATGGCAAACGCGCCTTCGCCGACGTCGCCAAGCAAGTCGATTTCGGTCCGCACCCCGCAGGCTCCCAGGCCATTGCGCAAGTTCAGGAATACATCCTCTACCAACTCTCTAGCGCCGGATGTACCGCCGACGTCGACGCTTTCACCTCGCAAACTCCCGCCGGCGAAATCCCCATGAAAAATATTCTGGTGAAAATTCCCGGCGACCGCCCCGGCATCATCCTTCTCGCCACGCACTACGACACCAAGAAAATCGACAACTTCGTCGGTGCCGACGACGGCGGCTCATCCACCGCGGTCATGCTCGAAGTCGCCCGCAACCTCTGCGGCCAGCACGGCCGTTATCAAGTTTGGATTGCCTTCTTCGATGGCGAGGAAGCCGTCAATCTCGAATGGAAAGATCCCGACAATCGCTACGGCAGCCGCCAGATGGCTGCCAAGCTCAACATGAGCGGCGACCTCAAAAATATCCGCGCCTTCATCCTCGCCGACATTGTCGGCACCCGCGAACTCCGCATCAAGCGCGATTCCAACTCCGACAAATCCCTCACCGACATCGTCTGGGCCACCGCCAATCGCCTCGGCTACTCCGGCGTCTTCGTCAACGTGCCCACCGCGATCGACGACGACCACCAATCCTTCAGCGCCCGCAACGTCAAAACCGTAGACATCATCGACCTCGAAATCCCCTACTGGCACACCCCCCAAGACACCCTCGACAAAATCAGCTCTAAATCGTTGGCCGTTGTCGGCCACGTAATCCTAGAAACCGTGAAACAACTCCAAACCAAGTAGGCCTGCTCCGCTCCCGTTGTCCGCTGCAGAAAATTCTCCTGTAGGGGCGGGGCTTGCTCCGCCCGGCGGCAACACGACCTCGCTGCACCCCATCGAGCAACACCGACGAGTCACCACCCTGTAGCCGCGATCGCTTCCCAGATCGCGGGTTTTTCTTGAGCACCAAGCAACATCAAGCCGGCGATTAGCCGGCGACCGCCGTGGTATAATCCTCGCGTAGAAAATTGCGCTCGGTAGCGCCGGCTTCCAGCCGGCGTTTTTGTTTTTAGATTGCGGTGAAGATCGTGTACGGGCGCGTTGCTGCGCCTCACGTCCGCGCGGTCGGTCCCTTCGACTTCAATTCTCGATGAAAAGCGAACGCTCAGCGAAACAGCCGCCTGGCAACTTCCTGAAAGAAAGAATCTTACGCACTCTTCAAAACGAAGAATTTCCAACTGCATGAAACAAAGCGCTTTGCGCACTCTTCGGAAAAAACGGGGGTATGACCCAAACCGTCCCGAAACGGAACTCACCCCGAAGGCCGCACCCCCAGATGCAGCGCCACAGTCCCAAACGTCCAAGCCTTGAACTCGGTCGCCTGATACCCGACCGTCGCCATCAGCGACGCCAACTCCGCCGGCCGGAAAAATCGCGACACCGAAGCCGGCAAATATGTGTACGCCTTCCGATCGCCCGAAAGAAACGCCCCGATGCGCGGCAACACATTCCGGAAATACCAGCGATACAAATCGCCAGTCAGCCCCGGAGGCGGTTCCGTAAATTCCAAAATCGCAACGGTCCCGCCCGGCCGCAGCACACGACAAATTTCGCGCAACCCATCTTCATAGTTCGCCAGGTTGCGAAACCCAAACGCCGTCGTCACCAAATCAAACGAACCGTCCGCAAACGGCATCCGTAAAGCATCCGCCTCAAACACGGGCATCGCCACAGTCAAATTGCCGGCCAAACTCTTTAAGCGAGCGCGCACCAGCATCTCGTGCGAGAAATCTGCGCCAATAATCTGCGCCTTCGTCCCCGGCGCGCGCCGCAGCGAAAACGCAAGATCACCCGTGCCGCAGCACAGGTCGAGCACGCGCGCATCCGCCCGCTGCAAAATCGGCTGCACCCGTCGCGCAACGCGCCGCCGCCACACGCGGTCCAACTGCATCGACAGCAAATGATTCAACAGGTCATATCGCGGCGCGATCTGCGAAAACATGTCGCGAACAGCGAGTCCAGCATCGGCCTCGGATGCGGCGCCTTCAAAGCGCGTGCCTCTTGGTGGAACTGTGGGCGGTGTTGTCGGCGGAGCCATCGTCTCAGGCATTGCCGCGCTCTTCGAGCAGATCCGGCTTGTTCACAAAATGCGGCGCAAATCGCAGCACCTTCCGCACCGCTTCCAGCGGCACATCGTTGTACGTGCCCGCTTTGCCGAGTCGCGGCGACAACACGAATCGCAACTTGCCGTGATGCGTCTTCTTATCTGAACGCATCGCATCAATCAGCGTGTTCGGCTCCAGATTCGGCCACGCAGGGAAGGGACCAATTTGCCGAACCAACGAAACAATGCGCGAAACATACTCCGCGCCGCACACCTTGGTCTCATGCGCCAGCAGCGCCGCCGCCATCATGCCCCACGCCACGGCTTCACCATGCTGGAAGCGCCGGTATTTCGTGGTGCTCTCCAGCGCATGCGCGAACGTATGCCCGAAATTCAAAATCTCGCGCAGCCCCGACTCCTTTTCGTCTTTGCTGACCACCCACGCCTTGATCGCAGCATTCCGCGGAATCAGATATTCCAGCGCCGCTGCATCGCGCTTCAGTATCTTCCCGATGTTCCGCTCGATATATCCAAACATCTTCGCGTCCGCGATGATCGCATGCTTGATCACTTCCGCCAGCCCACCGCGAAATTCGCGATCGGGCAGGGACCGCAGAACCGCCGGATCGGTCAGAATCAGTCGCGGCGGATAAAACGCGCCTACAAGATTTTTCCCATCGGGAAGATTGACTCCGGTTTTTCCGCCGATCGAGCTATCGACCTGCGACACCAACGTGGTCGGCACATGCACCAGCGCCACGCCGCGCAAATAGGAAGCCGCTGCGAATCCGGCGACGTCGCCGGTAACACCGCCGCCGATCGCCACCACGAGCGATTTGCGATCCGCCCCGCCCCGCACCAGACTGCGGCAAAGCGTCTCGACGTTGCGCATATCCTTGTGCGTCTCGGCGTCGCTCATCAGATGAATCGCCGACTTCTTATCGACAAGATCGCTCGACACATGCTTCGCCACTGCGCGCCAAACTTTCGGCGCCGTAATGATGTGCACGCTCGAAAAATTCCCAAGCGCAGCGATCTCCTTGCCCGCGAGCTTGAGCGCGCCAGTGCCGCAAACAATCGAATATTTCCCAGCGTGTGAACGAACAGAAATCCGCGTAGGTGCCATGAGATTTTAGAAATTTAGCACACAGATGCCTTTGTGCCCGAATGTTCAACACGCAGAAGATCGTTGCTTCATCTTTCCGCACATTAACTGGCGATGGCGCAAATCGCCTCTATTTTCCGTGGGAAAATTGAAGCTCATGGAATCCCTGCTCCTCGTCGAAGACAAAAACGAGCTGCGCGCCATGCTGCGCAAGGCTCTCGAGCGCGCGGGCTATACCGTAGACGAAGCGCCCGACGGTGCCGCCGCCATTCAAAAACTGCGCGTGCGCCGCTACCTCACCATACTCACCGACTTGAAGCTGCCGGGAGCGTCGGGTCTCGAAGTCCTGCGTGCATCCAAAGCCGTCGACGCCACGATTCCAGTGATCCTGCTCACCGCCTACGGCTCCGTCGAAGAGGCCGTCTCCGCGATGAAAGACGGCGCATTCGATTTCATCCAGAAACCCGTCGATCTGGACCATCTGAAATTGCTCGTGAAGCGCGCGACACAGCAGCAGGAATTGCTGCGCGAAAATCTTCTTCTCCGTGAAGAGTACGCCTCACGCTACGGATTCCCGCGCATCGTCGGCGAACACGAATCGATTTGCGAAGTCAGCAAGCAAATCCAGCGCGTAGCCGCGACCGATTCCACGGCGCTGCTCCTCGGCGAAAGCGGAACCGGCAAAGAGTTGTTCGCGCGAGCGATCCATCATCTCTCCTCCCGCCGCGAGCAGCCATTCGTTGCACTGAATTGCGCCGCAATTCCCGAGGGCCTCGTCGAAAACGAGTTATTCGGCCACGAGAAGGGCGCATTCACCGGAGCCGGCGCGCGCAAGGTCGGCAAGATGGACCTCGCACATCGAGGTACTCTCTTTCTCGATGAAATCGGCGAGCTTCCGCTGGCAATTCAAGCAAAGCTCTTGCGAGTACTGGAAGAAAAGCGCTTCGAGCGCGTAGGCGGAACGCAGTCCATCGACGTCGATGTTCGCATCGTCGTCGCCACAAATCGCGATCTGCGGAAACACATTGAAGACAAACTCTTCCGCGAAGATTTGTACTTCCGCATCTCCGCGGTGCCGCTGACGATTCCGCCGCTGCGCGAACGCGGCGAAGACGTTCTGCTGCTGGCGCAACACTTCCTCGAAAAGTTCAGCCGCGAATTCAACAAGCCCGGCCTCGAGCTTTCCGATTCTGCGAAAGAGCACTTACAGAGCTACCGCTGGCCCGGCAACGTACGCGAATTGCAGAACACTCTCGAGCGTGCTGTCATCCTTGCCGACGGCGCCAGCATCAGCGCAGCCGAACTTCAAATCCCGGCGTCGAAGCCGGACGCGACGACGCTACCTGGGGGAATGCTGCCCGACAACTTCAGTTGGGATGGTTCGTTGGAAGACATCAGCAACCGAGCAGTCGCTCACGTCGAACGCGTTGTCCTGGAGGGCGCTTTGCGCGACTCGAAGTGGAACAAGACACGAGCCGCCGAACGTCTCGGAGTCTCACCCAAAACCCTGCTCGCAAAACTCCGTGCAGTCGGTCTCGAGCAGTAGATCAAAAATTTTGTTGGGTTAGAAATTAACGAGCCCAGCCGGCATCGCCGCCGCTGGCACGCAGTTGATCTTCCAGATCCGACAGCCCCTGCTTCAACTTGGCGATTTCATCCTTCTTGGCCTGAATCTTCGCGTCTTGATCCGTGACGTCCTTGCGGGTGTACTGCTCCGCCAGCGCCTTCTGCGGGTCGCTGTAGTACTGCGTCTGTAGCTTCGACGCTTCACGTTGCAAAACGTCGAGTTCCTGTTCGGCTTGGCTGATTTTCCCGCGCTGTTCGGCGAAACGCTTACGCCATCCCGCTTCGCTGTTGTCGGGAGCCTTCTCGCCGCTACCGTTCGCGGCGGTATTCTTTTCACCACCCTTCGTGGCGTTGGCCTCGCCTTCTTTGCTTTCTTTTCCCTCGGTCGAAGCCGGAGTTGCTGCTGCAGGCGCAGGTGGCGGTGCCGGAGCTACATCGTCATTCGTGAAAACCTTTTTCGGCTTCGCCTCGTTTTTCTTCTGCTCGCGCGCTTTGCGCGCGGCGTCGGCAACCGCGTCACCGCTCTGCTGAGACGCGTCCTGATACTTCGCCATTACGGCGATTCCTGCCAAACCCAGAAGCGGCAGCGCCAACAGAACGTAAACGCCGGTCTTGCGCCAAGTCATTGCACCCATCGTGATGTACCTCCGCGGTGGCGAGCTAGACGTTTTTCATCCCGCAAGCAAACAGCCGTGCGACTCATGTTGGGATGACGTCCTTCTTCGATTCTACCGCCTCACTCGCGTGAGATCGGCGGGCGGGTAGCGTAATGATAAAGACTGCACCACCGGACGGGTGGTTCCTTGCCTCGATCTGACCGCCGTGCTGCAAAATAATTTTTTGAACGACCGCCAACCCTAACCCGGTTCCACGCGCTTTGGTCGTGAAAAAAGGGTGAAATAAATTCGGCATCGCATCCGACGAAATTCCCGACCCGTTGTCCTGCACGGTGATGCGCTGCGAAGGGGAATCGCCGCCCTTCACAATTTCTCCACGAACTGCAACGCACCCGCCGGTCCGGCCTTCGCAAGCTTCGGCGCCATTGCGCGCCAGATTCAAAATCACCTGCCGCAACAAACCCTCGTCACCGGCGACGATTCCGAAATCGCCTTCGGCCCGGACCGAAACCCCGGGCGCGGCGGATGAAATTTCGTCGAGCGCGCGTTCGATTAAGGGCCGCAATTCGACGGCTTCATCCGAAATATCCAATGGCCGGGCAAACTTCAAGAACTCGGTCACCACATGTGTGATGTTTC
>JAFAZL010000726.1 GCA_019239815.1 Acidobacteriota bacterium | reverse complement strand
CCGGAACTATGTCGTAACCGCCATCGGCGTAGATGCCGCCTGTCGCTGTTCCGAGCACGATGTCCGGATTTCCGTCGCCGTCGATGTCAGTGATACTGACCTGCTCGAAATCTGGAAGACCTGCATAGCGGGGCCCGGACGTGAATGTCCCGTCGCCATTGCCATAGAAAATCGCTGTAAACCCTTCTTGAGAAACCACGGCGTCGAGCTTCCCGTTGTTACGCAAGCTGCCCACGGAAATTGCTGGGATGCTACTCGTAAAGTTGAACGAAGCGTCGGTGGTAACGGGCGAACCGATAGTGAAAGTTCCGTCGCCAGCGCCTAGTAGAACAGTGCCATCCGCGATCAGATCGGTCTTGCCGTCACCGTTAAAGTCTCCCGTCAGAACCTGCCCACCAGCTGAGCCGAAAAAGGTGCGTCCCGTGGCCGAGACGGATCCAACCGTGAAAGTGCCGTCGCCCTTTCCGATCAATGTGGTCACACCAGGGTTGGTCAGCACCACGATGTCGGGTTTGCCGTCTCCCGTTACGTCATCAATGGTGATGTCGCCTGGGACGTCGTAGTAGATGCCGGGTTCGAACGTGCCGTCGCCATTGCCAAGAAAGACCGCGGTGCTGAGCTGTTGCGTGGAGGGGTCGGTGACGAAGGTCGCAACGATGTCCATCTTGCCGTCATCGTTCAGGTCCGCGGCGGAAAAACTACCCTGGATCGAAGAGCTGGAGAGGATTGATGTCGTTGTGAACTTATTGGCGAGTGGATCGGCAAGGATAATCTGCAGACCGTCGACCGCTGTCGCGGCGATTGCCGCTCCCGCGGGCGTGAGACCGAGCAACTGAACGTTATTGTTGGTCGGCAACCCGTAGACCGCAATGTCGCAACCTTGAGGGAAGACGTCTGGCTTCGTCCCGAGTCCCGACAATTGATGCAAGTAGTCTTGGGCGGCAGGCAAGGTCGCGACTTCGCTTGTATTTGGACCCGGCGGATGACGATGACCGATATCTTCCACTAAGGAACATCCTTGCTGGCGGCGCAGGCCGACGGCATAACCCACCGTCACGTTCGCCGCCGCGGTCGTATTTGGCACGAAGCTATTTAGTACAAGCCGATTTCCCAGGAACGGAAGGTAAGGCGTACTCGATCCCAGGGTTAGCGTTGAGCTTACTGCCGGCGCTGGAAAGCTTTGCGTCATGTTGAGCGAGGCCACCACGATCGGGGCCGGTGGCCCGGATTGCGGTGCGCCCTCTTTGTGGAGTTTGCGAGTCGGCTTGAACGGCTTACTCTGGTTCAAGGCCTCACCCGAACCTTTGGTGGCAGCTAAGGATGCGTCGCTCGCATTCCTCACCGAACTGCTTTCTAAAGTGCTAGGAGTAGGGATGACGCTGGCCAAAGAGGAAGTCCTACTCGTTTTCGACCTGTTCTGCGCATTTGCGTCTCCGTGCCACAATAAGTGCGGCAAAAGGATCGCAGGAACAAGCGTGAGGATCAGCCCAGCTAGAACTCGGAAAATGAGATTGGGACGGAGTACCAGAAAGGTGGCCGGGCGGGTGGTCATCGACGCTCCTTGAGTCACTTCAGCTCGAACGGGATGGTTCCGAATCGAGTCGAAGGTGCACTGAAAAATCGACAAATTCCTGACCAGAATCGGAAGAAGAAGCGAAATTTGGGGGTTTCGGGGTGTCGGAAGGGTATTCTTGCCTGCCCCGGCTCGGTCGGACCAAAGGAAAATGGGTGCCCATCCCGCCGCCCTGAGCGAATTCTTGTGCCATCGCTTGTCATGAATTCTCCGTGTCTGGTACGGTTTTTCGGGTTAGCGTGGCGCACACAAGGTCCATGTACGTGAGGAGATAGGGCGATGAAGCGACGCGATTTTCTTTCAGGTGCGGCGACAATGGCCGCATTGGCACTTTCGAAGCCGGCGTTCGCGGGGAAGAGTGGGCCAGCTGCTTTGAGCCACAAGGAACGCGTCGATAGGACCCTTCTCGGGCAGGAGGTGGACCGGCCTCCGTTTACGTTCTATCGCCACTACGGAAGGCCGACGGCGCAGCTGGAAGCACAGGACCATCTCGACTTTCATCGAACCTACAAAACAGACATCGTGAAAGTGATGAATGACTTCGACTATCTGAAGTCATCGACAGACAAGTGGTATGAGTTAAAACCGTTGGATTCGCCCTACCCGAAGCAACTGGAAACCTTGCGACGCGTTCGCGACGGGCTCAATGGAGACGCATATTTCATAGACACACTCTACGGCCCATATATGACGGCGATGATCCTGTACCAGGCGCAACCGCAATTCGCGAACCAGCCCAAGTCCGAAGAGGTGCAGGACGCGCAGATACGAAGCCTTCTCGACTTTCAGTTGCAGAATCCGAACGCATGGCACACTGCGCTCGACGCCATCACGCAATCGACGATCAATCACATCCGGCACGCGAAAGAGATCGGAGCATCCGGCGCTCTCGTCAGCATTTTCAATGCGGAAAGCAAGTTCGGATCGGTCGATGACTACAAGAAATTTTCGCGTTCCTACGACAAGCGAATTTTCGATGAGCTCGCCGATACAAAATTGACGGTTCTGCATTTGCATTATTTGGAGAGGCCGTACCTAGACCAATTCAAGGACTTCAAGGCACCGGTTCTTCAGTATTCCGTGAAGACCAGTGGCATTCCCATTTCCGAGGTTCGTCAGAGTTATTCGCAGACTTTGCTTGGCGGGGTAGACGAGATCGACTATCGAAAACTCACGACGGATGAGATGCGGGCTCAATGGAAGCAAGCGAGGTCACAGGCTGGAGCCAAATACATTGCCGCCCCCGGTTGCTCTGTGCCAAACGAATCGACTCCAGATGAGCTTGCACGGTTCCCAAAGTCGCTGGGAGTATAGCGGTTCGGACTTTTCTATGACCCTGCGTGTTGCTTGCAGATTGAATCGAACTGCAGTGTACCGGCTGTGAGCCAGAACATGAGCGGCAACAACGCGAGAACGCAGCCCTAGTTGTCTCACCTATACGATTTAGCACTGCGCCATCTGCCAGCGGAACACTCTCAGGCACTTCAGAATCTCTTCAGCACGTGACGGTGCCGTGGTGGAAGTTCGTCAGTGACGAATATTGGGCGGGAATCCGTGGAAGATGTCGCCGGAAAAAGTCCCCTCGATCTCAACTAGGCGGAGGGACAAATATGCGTCGCGTCTAACCCGATCGGCGTGTGGGAGTCGGAGCCCAGACTCGAGCACAAAATTGTGTTCTGCAATGCCAGTGATCAAACCACATGCCCTTTCGGCCTGAGGATTTGTGTCCGGTTGTGAATACCGCGATCTAGGTATTCCTCGTTGTTGCTTCATTGCCTAAACTTTCGTCCGATGAGTTTGCGCATTCTGATTGTCGATGATTCCGAAACAACGCGGCGCATCCTTCGAGCGATTGTTCAATCGCGAGAATGGACCGTTTGCGGCGAGGCCGTCGCCGGTTATGACGGAATCGCGAAGTTCAAGGAGCTGAGACCCGATCTCGTTCTCATCGACCTTGCCATGCCCGACATGAATGGCCTCGAAGCCGCAACCAGCATGAGGGAAGTGAATCCCGACATCCCGCTGGTTCTCTTCACGGTGCTCGATATGCCCGCTCTCGCCGAACCCGCGCGCAAAGCGGGAATCGCAGAGGTCGTCTCGAAAGCTCAAGCGTGGGACCTTGTGACCACGATCGAACGCGTGGCGGCGAAGCGCCTGGCCCAAAATCATCCTCAATAATTCTCGTTTGCTTCAGTTTTAAGCCACTCCCGCGCCTTTCGCTTGCGAGCCCGACCGCTTGTGCGAACTGGCGACGGCGGTGCCGTTCGATCCCGCACCCGCGCTTCCGGATAGCGCTTGCAGCATCGCCTCACCATCCGGCGTGCCGAAGCCCGTGCAGGCATCCCAGCCAGTGCTCGCTTTGTACGCTCCATTGTTTCCCGAAGTGATGTCGTGAAACGCGTTCTTCGGAAATTGACTTCCGTAGATCAGCGTGTTCAAAAAACCACAATTCGCCGTAAGCCCTTGATTGAGCCGCGCCACCAGCGCCGCCCACATCGGTGCCGCCGCGCTGGTGCCACCAATCGGCTCCAACTGTTTGCCATCCACGTGCATCACGACGACGCCGGTCTCAGGATCAGCCACAGCCGCAACATCCGGCACGCCACGCCCGATACTGTGCGGCGGATTCGCCGACGGCGGAACGTTCACGGTGTTTTGGTAGCTCGGCTTGGTGAAGACGGCGCTGACGCCTCCTCCGGTCGCACCTTCGCTCTGCATCGTTTCGTTCCAGACCACCTCGGATGCGATTGTTTGCGGCGTACCGCTGGATGCCACCAACTTGGTCCCGCCAACGCCAAGCACAAATGGGCTTGACGCCGGGAAGTCGACGTGTGCGCCCGTTGAAACTTGATCGCTCGAACCGTCGTCACCGGAAGCGCAGCAAATCGTAATTCCCTTCGCCGAAGCCGCCTCAAACACCTGATTCACTTGCTGCACTCCCATCGCGGTCCACGCGCCGTCAGGGTCGTCTTCGGGATTGCCATAGCTGATCGAGATCACGCCGATTTTGTTCGTATCGGTGATGGCCTGGTTCAGCCCGTCGAGCCATCCTTGGCTGGTGAACTCGGTGAAGTACATGAAAATATTTGCACCGGGCGCGACCGATCCGACGACGCACATATCGAGCATCACCTCGCCAGTTGCGTCACCGTTCTGGCTCGACGATTGCGAATCGGGACCGGGATCATTGCCCGGTCCCTGCACGACAACATCTTGGATCGCCGGTGTCGTTCCTCCCAGAATCTGTTCGAAATACGTCTTCAACGATGCGAGGTTGTACCCACCGTGTGGGTCGGGACCCGTGCCGTTGAAGGCAAAGATCGCTACGTTTTGCCCGCTGCCCGTGAGATTCGTCGGGTAGTTGTACAACTCGGCGACTTGCGGTGGAAAAAACGTCCCTGGATAAGGTGTCGCTGGCAACGCGTGAGCGCCGGCACGCGCCTTGCCTCTGGCTGCGACCATCTGTAACTCATCAATATCAACTGGCTGCGCGTTGCCTTTGCGAATCCGCGGTCGGCCAACGTGCCGCGTGTCCAATCCAAAAACTCCAGTAATGATTCCAGCCAAATTCGCCGGAATATGAATTTCGCCCTGACGTCCGCGAAACTCTCCCGTCTCGGGGTGCTCGTAATCGTTCAGCTCCACGCCAAGAGCTCTGCTGATGTTCGCGATCGTTCCTTTGACTAGCACGCGACGCATCGGAACACTCGAATCGACAACATTCATCCCAGCGTTTTTGGCCCACGCGCTCACTTTGTCGAGATCTTCTTGAGCGGCGCCGAACGTTTCGTCGAACTGTGCGTCGTTGACGTAGTTCCTCTGCTGCGGCAGTTTGTCGTTCATGTCACCGAGCAAAGTCAGGCTCTTGCCCGGCGGAGTCGGATTGCGGCGAACGTAAATGCTGACCTGAATCATGCTCTTCGGATCGGACTTCTTCAGGAGCTTCGCTTGCGGCACCGCATATCGGGTGCTGCCGGGTAAAACCACCATCGCCGTGGAAGTTTTGGTCTGAGATTTCCCTTTGGACTTGGGTTTCATGTGAACTCCTTTCGTGGGGACGCCTGAGGAAGTTCGCCGGAGTAGCTACCTCAATCCCACTTATAGCGGGAAGCATCTGCCATCGCAATAGAACTACGCTCGCGATCCTGATCTGGAACGGCTTGCTTGTGGCTCAGCAAGAATGCTCGGCCGCGCGTCGCGTGCCGGCGTTACCAGCCCACCGGATAATTGTTCTTCTTATTCTGCTCGTCAAGCCAGGTCTTGAGCGGTGCGAAGTAATCCGCCAACGCCGTCGCGTCCATCTGGTGCTCACCCGTCAACGTGGCGAGTGCATCCTGCCACGGCTTGCTCGCGCCGAGCGCAAGCATTTCATTCAGCCGTCGCCCCGCTTCCTTATTCTCATAAATCGAGCAGCGGTGAAGCGGGCCGGAGTAACCCGCCTCGCGGCACAATGCTCGCTGAAATTGAAACTGCAGGATTCGCGCAAGGAAGTAGCGCATGTACGGGACGTTCGCCGGCACGTGAAATTTCGCGCCAGGATCGAAGTCGGCTTCTGTGCGTGCGACAGGCGGCGCTACGCCCTGATACTTCAAGCGCAAATCCCACCACTCCTTGTTGTATTGATCGGGCTTGGTCTGGCCGGAGAAAACTTCCCAGCGCCATTTGTCGATCGTCAATCCGAATGGCAGAAACGCGACCTTCGACAGTGCTTGCTGCAAGAGATAGTCGATGTCCCCCGACGCTGGCGGCACAGTGTCGATCAGTCCGAGCTTCTTCAAATATTCCGGCGTGACCGAGAGCGCGATCGTGTCGCCGACCGCTTCGTGGAAACCGTCGTTAGCGCTGCCCTGAAACAGCACCGGCTGCGTGTTATAGGCGCGTTGATAAAAGTTATGACCTAGCTCATGGTGAATCGTGACAAAGTCTTCCTGCGTGATCTGGATACACATCTTGATCCGCAGATCGTCTTTCGAATCCACGTCCCACGCGCTCGCGTGACACACCACATCGCGGTCGGCCGGTTTCGTGAAAAGCGAACGCTCCCAGAACGTCTTCGGCAGTGGCGCAAACCCCAGCGAAGTAAAGAATCCCTCGCCATAGCGAACCATCCCGCGCGCATCCGTATGTCGCTCTTGCAGAATCTTGGTCAGGTCATAACTCTGCTCCGGCTTCGGCGAATCCATGAGCGGATAAACGTTGTTCCATTCCTGCGCCCAGATGTTGCCGAGTAGGTGCGCCGGAATCGGCCCGTTTGCGGGTACAACCGATCCGTATTTCTTCGCCAGCTCTCCTCGAACATAGGCGTGCAGCGATAGATACAACGGCCTCAGCTGGGTCCACAATCGATCGATTTCTTTCGTAAAGTCATCTGGTGGCATATCGTAGTTCGAACGCCAAAACGCGCCCGCATCAGAAAAGCCAAGTTCTGTCGAGCCCTTATCGCCAAGTTGCACCATTCGCGCGTAGCGATCGCGCATCGGCGCGCCGATCGCATGCCACCCCATCCACGTGCGCTTCAATTCGGCTTCGTCGCGGCTTTCCGCCATCAGCTTGCTTACCGCCGTCACGTCTAGGCATTTCCCGTTCGGTCCGTCGGGACACCACTTCCCTTTTCCGTAGTCGCCGTCGAGCGAAGCAAGGACCTGCGCCATTTCCTTCTGCTCAGCCGGATCGCTGGGCGCGGGAAAGCCGGCAGAAAGCTTGAGCAACATCATCTTCCGCGCCATCACCGGCGGTAGAGTCAAACCGTCGAACCGTTGCGCCTTCTTCGCCAGATCGACGCTCAGCGCATTGACCGCCTGGTTCGCATCCGCCGCTATTTGTTCTGTGTCTTCGGTGATGAAATTCTCTTGAACCCAGTTCGCGTGGCCGGCCTTCACACCGAGGTCGAGCAGTCGCGCTTCTGCATCGGCGAGAAACGCGGAGGCTTCGTCGACCGACGCGGGAACCGCTCGGTAGGCCTTGCGGACGTTGTTCTTGGGTTCCTGCGTGGGAGATGCGCCCGCGAAAAGGAGCAATGCCGAGACGCCGACCAGAGCACAGACACCGGCCCCGATACTCACAAGCGCCCGCCGATTCCGCGAAATCTTATGAAATTGCGTCATGCGCCGACCCCTTGGGGTTTCGCTGCTGCTTCCTGCAGGACTGCGAGTGCCTGTTCGATCTGCGCTTCGTTCACATCGCAATGCGTGACGAATCGTACCGAATACTGCGCCGTGTCCTGTGCCCAAAGCCCTCGTTTGTAAAGCAGGTCGCACCACTCGACCGCGGTCTTTCCCGTCTGCTCGCAGTCAAAAATCACAATGTTGGTTTTTACTTTGGTCGGATCGATCACGAATCCAGGAATCTGCGCCACGCCTTCGGCCAGCCGCTTCGCGTTCTTATGATCGATGTGCAACCGCGTCGGGGATTTCTCCAGCGCAATCAATCCCGCTGCCGCAATCACACCCGCTTGCCGCATTCCACCGCCAAACATTTTCCTGTAA
>JAFAZL010000613.1 GCA_019239815.1 Acidobacteriota bacterium | reverse complement strand
ACAAGCTCACGACCCGCACATTCATGCTTTCCGCGAAGGATTTCAGCAGCCGGAATCTAGTCATCAATATTGCAAAAGGTGTCGGGACCATCCTGAGCAGCGCTTCACTCGTCTACGGTCCTGCGGTGAAGGATGCAGCGAACGTCTACAGCGCTGGCTTCATCAACGCTTTGCTGGGTGTTTTGCCCGACCACTCGACCGAACAACTCAACCTTCTGAACGATGAGGGATTTTCGTCTTACCGCACCGAACGGACAGTCGTGCCCAAATCTGGCACCGCAGAGTTCGTGATCTTTGTACGGTCGGATCAGTTTGAGCAAGGCTGGTGGGTGCAGGACTGCGCTGAAAAAATTGTGATCAAAAGCGAACAAAGTCTGCAACGCGATAACCCGAAAAACTCTGCCAAGTGTCTCGGCCAGCTGAACCTGCCAAATCCTGACCCAAAATGTTTGGCCAATGCTACAACCAATATAGGAGTGGATTTGGCTGACGCGAGACGCGTCTGTGCTCACGTGTACAGCCGTACCCCAAAAGACCAAACATCCAGAACCGGGTGCTCCACCGAATCCGAAGACGGAAGCACGCCGTGTGTTCCGGAACTCGTCGATATCGGTGCAAATGAAGACATCACCGGCGACTTCGCCTACTTTCAGCCGAAGAAGGTGCACTACAAGGACTGGTCGCCCCGTGCCCAAGCCATATTCCGCGAACTCACTTTAGGTGTTGTCGCGGGGATACATATACAGGAACAAACGACAACCGCCCCCGCGCTTACCAAGATCGAATGTCTTACGGATTCGGCGGGCGATGTGGATTTCGATAAAGCTACAAATGGGAATATTACTTGTCCCTTGACCGGCACCGCTTTAGACAAGGTGCAATCGCTGACCCTAAAAAATGCCGCTCAACAGACCGATCCGAAAACGGCTACCGGATCGTTAGACGCCACTTCGAAAGGCAACGCAACGAACAGAAATGTCTCCTTCACCCTCGATAGCCTGGGCAACCTGTCGGCTAAGCAATATGATGTTTTCATGGAAACCACCGACGAAGGAGTTCCAGTCGACAGCCATAAGACCCTCAACTTTAGCGGAGCCCCCTATTTGACGGCAAACCCAACTCCTGCGGACGTCGAGTTCGCGGATATCCAAAAAAATAACACGGGAGTGTCTGTGACGCTCAAAGGCTATCATCTGGACCAGATACAGTCGGTGGATTTTACCAGCGAGGGCTCATCCCCCAAGACTATCTCGAAGTTGCCACTAACATCTGACTCCACTGCAAATACTGCTAAGGTAGCCGTCACGAGCGACTCGCTGAAAAAGGCGAGTATTTCCAATGCAAACTTGCCGCTAACCTTGACAGTACGACTGGAACCGAAGCCCTCTGGCTCAGCCCCTATCGTGACCAAGCAAACTCTGTCTCTCAAGGGAACAGCGGAGCCAGCCGCTGCTACTCCCGCGCCGCAGAAAATCACCTTTACTCCGCCGAGCGGTCCCGTTGGTACTCTCGTTGCAATCTCCGGTTCCGGGTTCACGAAATCAACTACGGTCACTATCGGTACCAAGGCCGCAACGGATGTAAAGTTCGTATCCGACAAGGAAGTGACGGCAAAAGTCCCGGTGGGAGCGGTAACAGGAAAAATCGTAGTTACAACTAACGGCAAAATAGTGAAAAGCACCGCAAGTTTCACCGTTAAATAACGGGTTCAAAGGTCGCGTGTCTCTGGAACCTCGGAGGAAGCTCGGGAAAAACGAAACGTTTCCTACCGCGAACACTCACCTCACTCATTCGAATCACCGTCTCCACTCATTGGGAAACACGAGGACAGGCGGAACGTTTCCTAACCCATCAAAATCGAACACTCACCTCGCTTATTCGAATTACCATGCAATAAATCGTCATTGACAAGTACTCTCCCCTGCGCTATACTCGTCCGTGAAGTCACCCTCCCTCTTCGAACGGCACCCCAACAAACGGCACTTACGCCCCCGCGTAAATCCCTTCTTTTCAACCGCCTGCACACTCCTGTTTTCCATACATCCGCAACCCTTTGATTCCAAGCCGCTTCCGCACTCTTCAAAAAACATAGGGGGTATACCCCTCTTCTTCCCATTTCGGAACTCGCCTCGTACGAAGCCCACCGAAATCTGCTATAAAACGTTCTTCCAGGCTGTTCCAATTTTCGGTTTCGGAGGTGTCCCATGCCTACCTATATTCTCCTTGTCCGCTGGACGACCCAGGGTCTCCAGAAAATCAAAGACAGTCCGTCACGCCTTGAGGCCGGCAAGAAGGCCTTCGCGGCCGCCGGCATAAAGCTGAGGGAGTTCCACATGACAATGGGCCGCTACGATCAGGTCAGCATCGCCGAGGCACCCGACGACGCAACGATGGCCAAAGCGTTGCTCCGCCTCGCTGCGCAGGGAAACCTCCAGACCGAAACCCTCCGCGCATTCACCGAGGACGAATACAAAAAAATTATTTCCGAGATCGGCTAGCCGCTCTCACCCAAGGCAAGCATCGCTAGAGTGCTCGTGCGCCGACCGATCACCGAGAACGATGGACAGCGAAAGCGTGGGACGGAAAAACGAAGGCACGAAAACGAGGGGACGAAAACGAGGAAACAGACGAAACGTTGCCTGTGCGGCTACCGCACGATGACCCGCAACGGATGGAAGAAGTGGCTCCCCGGGCTAGATTCGAACTAGCAACCCTTCGGTTAACAGCCGAATGCTCTACCATTGAGCTACCGGGGAATCGTGTGAGGCGGGACCGTCTCGATCCGCAGCAAAATCAGTCTAACGAACCCCGCCGCGCAGTGTCAATGAAACTGCTCCGCCCGCCGCGCGAAATCGGCCTGCTGCGCGCCACGAAATCGCGGAAGCCGCAAAACAAATCTGCTCGGCCGGGTAGCTGATGCGTCAATTCTCCGTCGATGTTTCGCCGGCGAAATCCTCTCGGCTCTTCGCAACTTTTTGCGTTTGACGCCGATTCGAGCGGCGGTCTAAATTCCCTATCTTTCTGGGGAGCGCATTGCTCGAGCGCATATTTCATCTTCGCGAAAACAACACTACCGTTCGCGCCGAGCTTCTCGCCGGCCTGACAACATTCATGACCATGGCCTATGTCGTCGTGGTCAATCCGCAGATTCTGTCGCAGGCGGGAATGCCTGAAGACGGCGTGCTTTTCGCAACATGCATCTCATCCGCGATCGCGACGCTCGTGATGGGATTGTGGGCCAATTACCCCATCGCGCTCGCGCCCGGCATGTCGCTGAACGCCTATTTCACTTACTCGATCGTGATCGGTCGCGGCCTTCCGTGGCAGACCGTCCTCGGCGTTGTTTTCCTCTCCGGCGTGCTCTTCCTTGTACTCACGCTCACAAGCGTTCGCGAGCAAATCGTCAACGGCATTCCCGATTGCCTGAAGCATGGCACCGCCGCGGGAATCGGTTTGTTCATCGCGTTTGTCGGCTTGCGCAACGCGAAGATCATCGTCGCGAATCCAGCCACATTCGTCGGATTCGGCCGCGTGTCCGACCCACAAGTCATTCTCGCCGCAGTCGGCTTGATACTGATCGCCATCCTCATGGCGCGCAAAATCGGAAGCGCCATTCTGCTTGGCGTCGTCGCCATTTCGCTCGCAGGAATTCCGTTGGGCCTTACTCACTTACCCGTTCACCTTTTCTCCTTGCCTCATCCATCTGGAACATTTCTGAAGCTCGATTTGCACGCAGCGGCAAAGATTGGATTGGGCGAGCTGATTTTCGTGTTTTTCTTCGTCGATCTTTTCGACAACGTCGGCACGCTTGTCGGCGTCTGCGAGCAGGGAAATTTTCTGCGCGACGGCAAACTGCCGCGAGCAAGCCGCGCGTTGCTTGCCGACGCGGTCGGCACGATCGTCGGCGCCCTCGCGGGAACCTCGACCGTAACCAGCTACATCGAAAGCTCCGCGGGCGTGGCCGCCGGAGCTCGCACCGGCCTCGGCAATCTGGTAGTGGCCGCAGGTTTTGGCGTTGCGATGTTCTGCGCTCCTGTCGTCGCGTCGATTCCAGCGTACGCAACCGCGCCCGCACTCATCTTGGTCGGCGCCTTGATGTGCAGCGCGGTCGCCCGCGTACGATGGGACGACTCCACTGAAGCCTTTCCGGCGTTCCTGACGCTGGTCGCTATGCCCCTCACCTTCAGCATTGCGACCCGGGCTAAGCCTCGGTGTGCTTTCCTTTACGCTGGTAAAGCTGGGTTCCGGTAAGTATCGTGAAATCAGTGCATTGATTTGGGTCCTGTCAGTACTGTTCCTTT
>JAFAZL010000597.1 GCA_019239815.1 Acidobacteriota bacterium | reverse complement strand
GGCAAACTCCGCATCTACGTCGGCAGCGCCGACAACTACATGCTCAACGACGCCGTCTACCTCATCGACGACTTCCTGAAGTCAACCACGAACCCTCCATACGAAGGCGAAGTCAAATACGGCGACCGCGCCGAACACTGCTGGAACGGCGACCCCACTCAGCCCAACTACCTCTCGCGCCTCCACTACAACACCATGTACGTCCCAATGATCCTCGACCGCATCCAGAAAACCGCGCCAGCCGGAGCCGACCTAACCTCCTGGCGCTACTAACGCGGGCAACAAACTCTGCCGCTCCGCCAGGCAAGATTGTGTACGGGCGCAGCATTGCTGCGCCCCAGCTTGCCCGGGCTTCAAGATTAACCACAGTCTGTTCTTGATTTTTCCCCGAAGCTTCAACCCGACACACAATGCAAGTCCGTGTACGGGCGCAGCACCCTCTCGACTCTCAACTGTCGACTGTCAACTTCCCTTTTCTCTGCTAAACTCCCGCCCCATGAACCGACGAACCGTACTCACCGCTCTCCCACTCGCAACTCTTCTACCCGAAGCTCTGATGAACGCCGCCGCGAATCCTGCGTCCTCCGCCACCGTGTACGAACTCCGCATCTATCACGCAGCCGAGGGCAAACTCGACGCCCTCCTCGCTCGCTTCCGCGACCACACCATAAAGATTTTTGCGAAGCACCACATGCGCAGCGTCGCTTACTGGACGCCCACCGACGAACCGGCCAAAACCAATACGCTGATCTACATACTCGAACACCCCAGCCGCGACGCCGCCAAAGCAAACTGGAAGGCCTTCGAGGACGATGAGGAATGGAAGAGCGTGAAAGCGAAGTCCGAAGAAAACGGCAAGCTCGTCGACCACGTAGACTCAACCTACATGGTCCTGACGCCCTTTTCCGCGCACATTCGCTAACCGACGCGACAACTCGCGTGCAACTCGACCGGTAAGGTCATCACTGCGAAGGATCAACAAGCGCAGTACTTGATCGAAGCGCCTCTAGTTCTCTGCCACATGATTCCCGAAATAGTAGATCCTGCGATGCGACGCCTTTAGCTCGCTCCGATTCAGCGTCAAATCCGCGCTACTGACTCGGCGAACATCCGCATGACGAGTCTTCTCTTGGTCGTTCACCCATCCTTCGACCGACTCCACCCCTGAACCTTCTGTCGTCAATCCACGAACAAAATAATGTGCCGGAATCACCGCCTTCGGCTCATATTTCGCAAGAACCACATTTACTTCCTCATCCGTCAGTACCGACTCGATAGGCAAAATGAGTACATCAGCGTTTTTCAAATAGGAGTCCAACGCCGGATTGACTTTCGCGCGATTGTCGCCCCAAACCGCAATTCTCAGCCCACCCGTTTCAACAATCTGAATCGCATTGTCGATCGGCATCTCGTTCGATTGCGGGTCACTGGCGTGCTTCTCAGCGAGACCAGTGATCTCGACGTCTCCAAGCCGAAACTGTCCGACGAGGCGTTCGAGAACCACGAGCCCGCCCGGCACCCCCACAGCATCATGATCGAAATGAGCATGAGTCGAGACAACGATATGGACCTGCACCGGCGGAAATTCCCTAAGAAACCACTTCGGAAAGGCGCCACTCGAATCATTTCGCCAAGGGTCGGTCAGAACGCTCAAACCCTCGGGCGACGTAATCTCAAACGCGTCGTGCCCGTAAAATCTAATTTTGACGTCACCCGCACGTGCAGGGTCACCACCCTTTTTCTGAATAGCGATCAGGAAACTGTTATTCCAACTAGAGGTGTTCTTTGTGGAGTTCGCAGACTGTTGGGCTCGCGCGCCACAACTTAAATTCAACAAGGCAATCGCAAGGATTGCAGCCAGCGTTCGAACGCGCATATCGGCCCCCAGGTGCATGCGCGACTTTAACACGACCCCAAATCGTGCCCCGAGGCTGGATCGTCTACTCGTCCAAGTCCTTCTCCGGCCCGCGCTTAGCGCGAAAGAAATAAGCTGAAGCCCCAATGACGATCGAGAAAAACCCGACTTCTCCCGCCATCAACGTCAACGCGCCCCAATCCACGCGCGCTCCGGGTACGTTCTTATACTTCGCAGAAAAGACGGGCGCATATCCGAGCACGACATGGGTGTAAGCGCTGCCTGTTGGCGTAAGCGTCCACGGCGCGTGAAGCAAAAGCGCCAATATGCCGATCGCGAAGCACATGAGCGTGACATCATAAAGAGTCTTCATTCCGCTTCCTGTACTTCCAATTTACGACGCTTGGCCTATGATTGCGGTTTACTCTCACACTCCAAATCTAGGTTCTATCGTTACTCCATTGCTTCGTTCTCTCTTTACTTCGCTTTTTTTACTTCACAATATCGAGCCCATACGACGGATCCTTCATCGTCCCCGTAATCTTCACCGGCACAATCTCACCCGCCTTTTTTTTCTTCATCATCGGCTCGATCACTTTCAGAAACACCGACTTCACACCGCTCGATGTCTTCGACAACTTCTGATCGACCCGCAAATTCCCGTGCAGGTCGATCTTGTCGCTTTCCACTCCGTACGTCCCGTGCATGTGCGCGAGCGCTCCCGGAACGCCGAAGTATAGGTCGCTCACGTTCGCAACCGCGTTCTCCATTTCGACATGGCCACGCATATTCTCAAATACGCTGTCGCCCGCGTCATCCGGTTTCATTCCCCGAGCCGTCTGGCTTAGTTCATTCACTTTCTCTTGTGTTGCGGGCTTTGTGAATTGTGCCTGTCCGATTTCAAAATCCCCTCGCAGATTCACGCGCTTGATAAAATCTTGCTCGCCCGGCGGCACATAAACGATCGTCCGAAACTTCATCACTCCCGTCATCTTCGGATGATGATTGTGCGCCAGCAGCTCCAGCCAATCCGTGATGTTTCCGTCGTTCTGGATTCCGGTCAGCGATATGGTTTTTCCGGCCGACCCTTTCTTGCTCGCGATCTCGCCTCGCGCCAGCACCGTCGAATTGTTGAGCTGCGCCTTCACGTTCTTCAAAGTCACGTCGCCGTTCCATCCATTCACCATTGCGTTGAAT
>JAFAZL010000487.1 GCA_019239815.1 Acidobacteriota bacterium | reverse complement strand
TCCACCAGCGAATCCGACAACTCGTACGCAGGCTTCACCACCGGATCCGGGTTTTCCGCCATCACTTCGACGACTAGCTCCGCGAGATCCTTCGCACCCGGCCCGCCTTTCGTGAACGCTTCCGACAGCGCCGTCTTCGTTCGGTGCTCCGCAGCGTAATCTGCCAGATATTTCAAATCCGCATCGGAGTCCTGCGGGAAACGATTCACCGCAACGATCGTCGGCAAGCCGTACGATTTCATGTTGTCTATGTGCTTGCCCAGATTCGGCAAACCTTTCGCCAAGTCCCCTCCGCCTTGCGTGCGGATGCTTTGCACTGTCGTCACGACAACGGCGATTGCAGGCTTCGTTCCCGATTGTTGCATCACGATGTCGAGGAATTTCTCGGCGCCGAGATCAGCGGCGAATCCGGCTTCGTTCACGACGTAGTCGGCGAGACGCAGCGCCATTTTTTGCGATACGACGCTACTGGTCCCGTGCGCAATATTTGCGAACGGTCCCGTGTGCACAAAAGCCGGAGTTCCATCTGTCGTTTGCGCGAGGTTCGGCAGGATGGCTTCGGAGAGCAGCGCCATCATTCCGCCGACGGCGTGTAGATCTGCAGCGCGCACGGGCTTGCCGTCGCGTGTCATGCCGATGACGATGGATTCGAGACGATGGCGCAAATCTTTGCGATTCTCGGCGAGCGCTAGAATCGCCATGATTTCGCTTGCGGCCGTGATGACGAAGTTCGTTTTGCGATTCGCGCCGTCGCGCTTGCCGCCAACATCGATCTGAATTCGGCGCAGAGCGCGATCGTTCATGTCCATCGCGCGCGGCCATGTGATCTGATTCGGATCGAGATTCAGTTCGTTGCCGTGAAATAGATGCGCGTCGATCAAGGCTGCAAGCAAATTGTTTGCGCTGGAAATGGCGTGGAAGTCGCCTTGGAAGTGAAGATTGATTTTCGCGGCTGGCTCGATTTGCGAAACGCCTCCGCCTGCAGCGCCTCCCTTCATCCCGAAGACTGGCCCCAGAGATGGCTCGCGCGACGTGATCACCGCGCGCTTTCCAATATGCGCAAGCCCTTGCGTCAATCCGATCGATGTGACGGTTTTACCTTCGCCGGAAACGGTTGGCGTCGTCGCCGTGACAAGAATCATTCGTCCGCGCGGCTTGGCCAACGCGGGATCGCTCAGCAAGTCGAGGCGAATTTTTGCGCCGTAGGAGCTGACTTGTTCGACGTACTGTTCTGGGATCTCGAGCTTCTTCGCGACCTGCAGAATGGGGAGAAGGGTTTTGGCCATGAGCGGTGGGTGTGTACGATGGGCCTCCTGTAGCAGGGTAGCATAGCGACCTCGGATGCTTCGATTTCCACTCGGTTCAGCGCGAGCGGCGGAAAGGTTGAGTGCACAGGCATAAGTGCCTGTGCCACCGATGCGATGAAGATTGCAGAATGCGTGGTGAGACAGCGGAGTCTTTGCGGAGAGAGTCCGCTGTGGGATGCGAGAACACAGTGCGTCTACTGGACCGACATCAATGGATTCGCGATTCGCAGATTGCTTCCGGCGACGGGAGCAGTGAAATCGTGGAGGTTTGACGCACCCGTAACGGCGCTCGCGCTGACTTCGATTGATGGTTGGCTTATCGCAGCAGTTGGCGGCCGGCTCTTATTTTGGTCGGCTGATGGAGATCGGCGAGTTGAATTCGTGGCCGTCGAGCGCGATTGGCCGAATCATCGGCTGAATGATGGAGCGGCGGATGCGGCCGGAAATTTTTGGGTCGGAAGCATGCCGAACAATGTCGCCGCCGATGGCAGCGAGAAGAAAGCCGACGGATTTACCGGGTCGTTGTATCGAGTAACGCCGGGCGGAGATGTTTCGGTGCGCGATTCGGGATTTGGAATTACGAACACTATTGTGTGGAGTCCGGACAGAGCGACATTTTATTGCGCATGTACGATCAGGAATGTCATCTGGGCTTACGATTTTGTGCTGGATGGAGCAAAGTCGGAGGTGAAAAACCGACGCGTTTATTTGGAGAAGATTGATGCTGGGTTGCCGGACGGATCAGCAATGGACGAGGAGGGATTCGTTTGGAATTGCAGATGGGGAGGCAACGGAATCTTACGGATCGCCCCGAACGGTGAAATCGTCGAGAAAATCCCGATACCGGTGTCGAATGTGACGCATTGTGCGTTTGGTGGAGCGGATCGAAAGACGCTGTTTGTTACGACGGCGTCGATGGGGGCGGAGCGGGAGGAGATGGCGGGATGTCTGTTTTCGGTGGAGGTTCCGGTGCGGGGGACGGAAGTGGAGAAGTTTCGGGTTTCGCCGGAATGGGCGGCGCGGCTGTCGCGTCGAGCGTAGGGAAAAGATTGTTGGGGTCGAACGCGGATTTGATTCTCTTTGCGAGCATGCGTTCGGAGGCGAGCGATTCGCTGAAGATCGAGCGGTAGGAAGCTTTGAATTGCAGCGGCGCGGAGATGAGCTGAGCTCGCCCACCGAACGATCGCGCGAGCGTGAGAATTTCGCGTGCAAAAAGGGAAACGATCGGGGAGTCGGCCGAGTCCGAGGATGAGTTCTTTTCCTGCAAGGATCTGGCGATCAATATCGGTCCCGACGCGCGGGCGATAATGGCAAGCGGGAGCTTTGCAGCATCGGCGAGCGATTGCAGCACGGTCGCCACCTGGAGATGCTGCGCCGGTGGCAACGCTAGCTTGACGATGACGGGAAAA
>JAFAZL010000472.1 GCA_019239815.1 Acidobacteriota bacterium | reverse complement strand
AGAGGATTGCGGCGAGCGCTGCTAGAGTGCGACTGCCGCGAGGGCTGACAATTTTTGCGTTGCAGAAAAATTCGTGAGACGGAGCGGGAGTCGTCTCTTGCTTCATTTTGATTTTTCCTCCGCGAGGCCAGAAACACCGATCAAGGTGAGCAAAGCGCGCTTGAGCCCCATTTCGCGGCCGGTGGGGTCGTACCACTCTTGCAGCGAGTGCGCGCCGCCGCCTGTGCCGCCTGCACCGATGGAGATCGCTTCGATGCCTGCTGCGAGCGGAATGTTCGCGTCGGTGGATGAGCGTTCAATGCGCGACTGATTGCCGACGTAGTCGTCGGCGGCGCGGAGTGAGGCAAACAGCTGCGAGTTCGCGGCGAGTTCCCCGCCCGGGCGTGTGCCGAGCACGTCGATTTTCCAGTCGAGCTTCCCTTTCGAGCGGTCGCGCGAGGATTCCATTTCATCACGAGCGCCCGCTGCTATGGAGTCACGCAGAGCCGATTCCAGCTTGGTGAGTTCGTCTTCGCTCTCGGAGCGGATGTCGACTTTCAGCTTCGCTTCGTACGGAATGGAATTTACGGAGGTGCCGCCCTCGATCTGACCGAGATTGAATGTCGTGCGGGGGCTGGACGGAACTTTTGTGTTGATGAAGCGAATCGAGCCACGGACGAGCGCGTTGATGGGATTGGGAATGCCGAAGTCGGACCAGCTGTGCCCGCCGGGGCCGGAGATGAGAACTTCGAGCCGGCGTGAGGCAAGCGCTTTGGTGGTGACGTGATCGGTGCCAGAACCGTCCAGAACGACGACGGCTTTTAACTTAGAGCGGTAGGCATCGACGAGCGCGCGCATACCGCGGAGATTGCCTTCGCCTTCTTCGCCGACGTCGGCGACGACGAGGATGGTGCGGCGCGGCTTGATTCCGGCTTCGTGGAGGGCGCGGGCGATGGCGACGAGGCCGGCGAGGCCAGTGCCGTTGTCGGAAATGCCGGGCGCGCTCAGGCGATCACCGTCGCGGCGCACTTTGACATTGGTGTCGGGCGGGAAAACGGTGTCGAGATGCGCGGTGAGCATCACGATTTCCTTATCGTTCGTACCCAGGAGTTCGCCGATGACGTTGCCGGTTTTGTCGATGGAAACTCCGAGACCACAATTTTCCAGCAAAGTTTTCACCGCGTCAGCACGATCCGACTCCTGAAACGGAGGCGCGGGAACTTCGGTGATGCGAACTTGCTGGTCGTTGATCCAGGTGAGATTGCGCGAAAACCAATTGAGCGCCGCGCGAACTTCGGGGCTTTCTGTGACCTGGCTTGCGTGAGCGGCGCGATGCGACGCGCCGACGGTGCGAACGGGCATGATCGAAAGGATAACGCAAAGAACGAGATGTTTCACCGAGGAGTTCCGGAGCAGAGAACGTGAATTTCGGCGTCGGTCAGGACGCGGGCGGATTGTTTTGCGGCGGTGAGGATGCGATTCACTTTGTCTTCGTCGGCGGGAATTTTGTGGCGCTCGAGCCAGAACATCACGTTGGATTTGCCGCTCATCGGGCCGATTTCGATGATCTGGTCGAGACCGAAGAGGTGTGAAGGGACTCCGCTGTAGACGATATCGGCCAATGCGGGATTGCTGTGAAACGCTTTGACGATTGCGGCGGCGTGGACACCGGTTGCGGTGCGGAAGGCGTCGTGGCCGATAACCGGATAGTTTGGCGGGATAGTGGTGTGCGTTGCGACGGCGACTTTTTCGCAGTATTCCTTGAGGCGTGAGAGATCGCGATCGATCAGGCCCATCAGGCGGAGATTGACGAGCATGAGTTCCATCGGCGTGTTGCCGACGCGTTCGCCGAGCGAATTGGCGGCGGCGTGAATTTGGTTGGCGCCCCCGGCGATGGCTGCGAGAGAGTTTGCGACGGCGAGGCCGCGATCGTTGTGGCCGTGCCAATCGACGCGGATGTTTTGGCCGCTCGGCTTGACGATTTCGTCGAGGGCAAATTTGATCAGGTTGTAGGCGCCTTGCGGAGTGGCGTGACCAACTGTGTCGCAGAGGACGATGGCGCGCGAGCCGTTGTTGATCGCGGTGGAGTAGAGGCGTTTGACGGTTTCACGATCGGTGCGAATCGTGTCTTCGGTGACGAACATCGAGGGAAGATTGTGTTCGACGACGAATTTGACGGCTTTTTCGGTGGTGCGCTCGAGATGATCGACGGTCCAGTCTTCGACCAGGCGACGGATCGGGCTGGAGCCAAGGAATGTAGCGGCTTCGATGGCGATGCCGACGCGCTGCGAGATTTCGGCGATGGGGCGGATGTCGGCTTCGACGGTGCGCGCGGCGGCATTCGGACGGATTTTCATCCGGTTGGTGGCGATTTCGCGCGCGAGGGCTTCGGTGTGCTCGACGGCGCGGGGGCCGGCGCCGGGGAGGCCAATGTTGAGCGACTCTATGCCGAGCGATTCCATCAGGTGAAGGATTTCGATTTTTTCTTCGATGCTGGGGTCGTAGACGGAGGGATTTTGCAGGCCGTCGCGGAGAGTTTCGTCGTTGAGGAGGACGCGCGTGCCGGGAGGGATGGGAAGAGTGGAGACGGTGTTCCAGTCGTAGACGTATTCGGAGGTGTTGGTGGCGGACATGGTTATTGAAGACGCCCGATCTTGAAGCGAGCGCGGCTATGAGTACTTGGTGCGCTCCGATTATAGACCGTGGTCGCGGAATATGGTTTTCAGTGCGGCGCGAGCGTTACGGAGGCGGGCAGCGAGGCCGGGCGCGTATTGAAATTGGAGTAAAGCGTCAGCGGCTTTTTCGAGATCGGCGTTGTAGCGGAACCACCAGGGCTTGGCGCGGCCGGGAGTGCGGTCGACGTCGATGTATTTTGTTTGGACCATCTCAAGCAGACCGGTTTTCCCGTGAGCGCGTCCCCAGCCGCTGAGGCCGCAACCGCCGTGAGGAGCTTCGGCGATGGCGTAGTAGCTGATGGTGTCGTTGATCATGACGGAGCCGGCGCGGAGTTGGGCGGCGATTTTTTTGGCGAGCGCGGTGTTGGCGGTCCAGACGCTGGCGGCGAGGGCGAAGCGGGAGTCGTTGGCGCGGGCGATGGCTTCGTCGGCGTTGGCTACGCGCTGAATGGCGAGGATGGGGCCGAAGGTTTCTTCCTGGAAAAGGCGCGAGGTGGAGTCGACGTCGATGATTACGGTTGGCTCGAAGAAATTTGGGCCGAGGTCGGGGCGAGGGTTGCCGCCGGTGAGGACTTTTGCGCCGCGCGCGGTTGCGTCTTCAATTAGCGACGCCATGCGTTGGACGTGTTGCGGACGGATCAACGGGCCGACGTCGGTTGTGGGATCTGAGCCGTGGCCGAGGCGGAGCTTTTTTGTTTTTTCGACGCAAAGTGCGGCGAATTTTTCGGCCACAGATTGCTCGACGAAGATGCGTTCGACGGAGAGGCACACCTGGCCGCAATTTGTGAAGCTGCCCCAAACGGCGCCGCTCGCAGCGATTTCGAGATTGGCATCGGCGAGGACAACCATCGCGTCTTTGCCGCCGAGTTCGAGAACGGTGGGAATGAGGCAAGCCGCGCACGCTTCGGCGACGCGGCGGCCGGTTTCGACGCTGCCCGTGAAGAGGATTTTGTCGGGAGTGGCGTCGATGAGGGCGCGGCCGACTTCTGCCCCGCCCTGGACGATAGTAACGAGATCTTTCGGGAAGCCGGAGTCGATGAAAAGTTTTTCGATCAGCGTGCCGCATTGCGGGGTGAAGTCGCTCGTTTTGCAGACGACGGCGTTGCCGGCGACGACTGCGGGAATGATCTGGCCGAGGGGAATCGCGAGCGGGTAATTCCAGGAGCTGATGATGCCGATGACTCCGAGGGGTTCGTGGCGAAGCTCCCCGGTTTTGGCTTTCGCGGCGATGTTGTGGTGCGGGACGGGTTCCGTCGCGAGGATTTGTTCGGCGTTGGCGGCCAGGTAGGCCGCCGTGTCCAGCGAGACAAAGATGTCGGAAAAGAGCGCTTCGGCGCGCGATTTGCCGGATTCGCGCACTACGGCGTCAGCGAGCGCGTCGCGCATGATAAACATTTGCTCGCGCAATTTCTTGAGCAGGTCGCAGCGGTCGGCGATGGGACGCAGCGCCCAGCTTTTTTGCGCCGTCCGGGCGCGAGCGACAATCGATGCGACTTGATCGAGCGGGGTCGCGTCTACCCAAGAGATTGTTTCGCCTGTAGCCGGATTGATGGATGCGATCCGCTCGGCGGCGACTGAGGATGTCGGCATGCCGCGATTCTAACCGAAAGCCGACGCAGAATTTTGCTATCGCTGTCTTGGTGGATCTTTTTGGGGCTGAGCCGGCTGTTCGGTTTGCGGCGCCGGCGCCGGATCCGCTGGCGGCTCGGGGCCGACCACTTTCGGATCTTTCGCCACCGGGAGCGTGACGGTGTTTACCGCCGACGGATCGTCTCGCAATTTGATGAAGAGCCCGGAATCGCTAGGATGCGGAACACTGAGCGTCGAATCGATGAAATCGGTCGGGACCGGCGCGTTGTGTGCGAATTGCTGATCGGAGGCAACGGAATCGATCAGGAACAGATTGTTGCCGCTGAGACGGCATGGCTGATCGGCGCTGTCGGGGCAATGAATTTCTTTCAGGACGGGAACGCGAACGAGTGTGGCGAGCGGCTGCCAGTCACCCTTCGTGCCGTCGTCTTGAATCGGACGGAACTGGAGTGGGCCGAACGCCGACGGGCCGAAGACTTTTTTCGGATTGATGTTCGCGTAGAGCGTTTGGGCGTCGCGCATGACCAGCGTGCCGTCGGATACGCTCAGAATTGTCGCGAACGACTCGTCGTTTGTGGCGACTTCGATGCGCTCGGATCGCGGGAAGCGCGCGGGGACTTCGCTCTTGAGCAGAAACGATATTTGTCCGTCGAGCGGCAATTCGTTCTGGCTGCCGAGGGTGATGGCCGTTGGCGTGTCGCCTGATTGAATATTTTTGCTAACGAGCGTGAGCTTGGGGCGCGCGGGCTCGACTCTTGTTGGCAGGTCGAGGATTCGGCCATCCTTCAACGCAACTTTCGCGACGACGGTTTGATCGGGCTTCAGGCCATCCGTGTCGGCCTGCGACGCGAGATGCAGCTCATCTTTTTCATTGGAGCGCGTGAGCTTCGCGGGGACGAAATGCACGCCGTTCAATTCGAAGTGGTCGACCTCGTCGAGGCGGGTTCCCTTCAGCACGCCTTGCTTGTCACCGGCATTGATCGTGAAGCCATCGAGATGCGCAGCCTCGGAGTATGCCTGCAGCTGAACGTCATCCGTTTTCGCCAAGCCGTATTGGCGCAATTGTGCGCGCATCGTGCCCGCTGTCTGATCCTTTAGCGCGACTTTGAGTTCGATTTCGTCGGGCTTCGTGAGTTTCCATGTAGTTTTTACGTCTTTGCCCTGCGCATCGTGAACCTTGATGTCATCGACGCAGACCGCGGAATCGGATTGCAAATGCAGCGAGTCTTCGCGGCCGACGATGAGCGCGCTCTGATCGGTCGCAGCAAGCGTCCACGGAGCGGAGCGCGAGGTGCGAAGGTGGAAATTCGGTCCTTCGTAGGTTTCAAATCCCCATGACCCGCGGATCGTCCCCGTAACCTGGCCATCGAGACTCAGACCTTCGACGGTATGCGTGTCGATGAGAAGTCCGCCGCTGGATGGATCGGCCCTCGCAGGCAGTTTGATTTCTTTGCCGTCTTTGCCGGGGACGTAGAGATTGAGATCGTGCCCGATGTCGGACGAAAAGATGAGCGGGGCGCCTTCCACAGGCAGAACGAGGGAAGACTTCTGGAGGCAGAAAACGGCATCTGCGTTGACGGCCCTCAGTGGAGGAAGTTGCGCGGCCTCGACTGCCGGGAGCCCGACCACGATCACCGACATCGGTTTGCGAAACGATGGTGGGTTGTTCAGCTTGAGATTCATTTGCTCTTTCTTGGGAAGAGCGAGTGCCGGAATGTAAACGAATTGGGCGGTGTGAAGATTGCCGAGCACACGTGCGAGGTCAACGACGGCGCCGACGTACGCGCTGTAAAATCCGCCGCCCGCCAGAGAGGTTGCGCTTACGGCGCCGACCAGGTCAGAGTTGGGTCCCGATGCGAGCGCCGTGACCATTGATTGACTATGGCCGTCGTCGAGGACCAGATTTTCGGTGTTGCGCGTCAGGCAGGCGCTTTGCTCTTCGAGTGGCTTGGCGAAGCAGGCTTCATCGACGCGAATTCCGAGAGTCCGCGCGAGCAGCATCGAATGCTCTTTCAAAGCTTTCGGGTCGGCGTCGTTGATCGCTTTCACATCGGCGAGATATTTCTCAAGACGCGAACGGTCGAGGCTTGCCTGATTCAGATCTTGCGCTGCGCGAACGAAAACGCCAGGGCGACCGCGCACGGCGTTGCGCAAAGTACTGAAGTCGCCGCCAGTTTCGGGCGCGAGGAAGAGCAAAACCTGCTGAGCATCCTGTGGGACCGTGACGCTGATGCCCTCTTCTTTCACGGCCTTCGTCCAGGTTTCGGCTCTTGTGAACCAATTCTCGGGCGGAGGATTGGTCGCTCCGCGCAGGAACGCGACGATCAAGAGATAGCGCGCGGACTGATCGTCCGGAAAATCGGGATGCAGCCACAAGCGGTCGCCGGGCTGCAAATTCGCGACTTGCGAAATCGGCAGTGATTTGCCGCTGCGAGATACTTTCATCTCGATGCGAGGGCCGAGGAGATCGAAATTGTTATTGTCGGAGCGCGCGCAGATGGCGAGAGACAGCAGCAGCGCCGAGACAACGGCGAAGCGTGTCAAGCAAGCTCGCCACCCGTGGCGGAATGCTTTCCGGTTGAGCTCTGAGCTCCACGTCGCGGGGGAATCCGTGATACCAGACATCATGTTGCTGCTGCTCCTAGGCGCGTGAAAGAGTTCTCACGCAAGCAAATTTGGACATCGACGCCGAACGTTTTCTAATTTTGAGACGCAGGGCAAAGTGCGTCAGTTACTTGCATCGTTTGATGCGTTGCACACGCCGCATGCCGCCAGCGGATGCATGGTTTTTCGAGGCCGTTTCGCGAGGGCGGTGCGAAAGAGCGGCCCACTTCCGGAAATTTAATGATAGTGCGCGGCTCGCGCGACGGGCAAGTATTGAGCGAAGTTTTTCTTATCGAACAACAATCGCTGGGGCGCGAATTCTGGTCGCAAAATACGTGTATCAGCAGTGAGCTTCTTCGACATTTATAAAACCACTTGAATGATCGCTTCGAAATTGCTCTTGACAGGTCATACCTTTTGTGATAGCGTAATGGGTGTATAACGGCCCGGCGAACTGCCGGGCCTGCGATTCCCGCCTAAGCAGATTCCAGCACAATCATTCGAACACCGCCGCGAGATTGCTCCAGCTTCGTTATCTAAGCGGCCTTACTTCCCTGCTGTTGTTTTCTCGAGCTTCGACGCTGCCGCGCTCACCTGCGCAGCTTCGTCTTGGATCGCTTTCGCTGCGCTCGCGATCGCTTGCTCCGCGACATGCCACTGCTTTTGCTCCATCGCTTCGCGGACGGCGGGAATCGCTTTCGCTTCGTAACCGGTGTAAACGCCCGGGGCGTAGATCTGGTGCTTGTACCAGGAGCGACCGGGAAGTCCCGCGGGGTTCGTGAGTTTGCGCTCGGTGTCGATCAACATCCGGTTGACCTGACTGATCGATGTGGACGACAGCGCGGCGCCGCCTTTGGCGTTTGCTTGAGCCAGCGCTTTGCCGTATTCGTTCGCTGCGCGGGTGAGAGCATCCGCACCGTTTTGCAACGGAGCGAAATTCAGATGCGGCGGAATGTCCTGCTTCGCCGGTGGGACATATTTCTGTTTCGGATCGGCGCTGGCGGTGAAGGCGCCCTCTTCGATTTCAAGATTGCGCTCGCGAATTTCGTTTTGTTGCTGGACCCCGTAGTTCTGTAGGCCGCGAACGTAGCTTTGAACAGTGTCCGCCTGATCGGAAAAATCGAACGGCAAGAGATCAGCATCGGCGAGCCGCATAACGCTTGTGCCGGCGACCTGCGCCAGCGCCTTGCCGTACGCGAAGTCGGTGTCGCTGAAATGTGTGTACCAATAGAAATCGTCGTAGATCGAATGGTAGATGCCGCCTTGATCTTCGCCGCCGAATCCATAGTTCAGCACAGCGACGCCAAGAAAATTTTGAAATCCGGCATGATCCGAGCCACCGCCGGAGATGTCAATGCGCAGATCGGAACGCGATCGCAGTTCGGCGCGAGTCTCGTCGGAAGTCGCGTCGGTGAGGCTTTTGAGTTGCCAGCGCTTCCAGACGGACAGCTTGGTTTCTGGATCGGGCACGTCGCGCGCGACGTCATTCGCCAGCTTTTCGAGGGAGTGCGCGCCGTCTACGCCGAGGAAGCCGCGGCCGTTTGTGTCGGAATTAACGTAAGCAACTGCGTTCTGCCGCAACTCATCGGCGTGCGTTTCAAGCCACTCGACGGAGCCCAGCAAACCGGGTTCTTCGCCATCCCACGCGCAATAGACGACGGTGCGCTTGGGCTTCCAACCGGCTTTGACGAGTTCGCCGAGAGAGCGCGCTTCTTCGAGCACAGCGATCAGTCCGGAAATCGGATCTTCGGCGCCGTTCACCCATGCGTCGTGATGATTGCCGCGTAGAACCCACTCGTCGGGAAATTCGGAGCCGGGAATCTTCGCGATGACGTCGTACAGCGGCTTCATATCCCAATTCGAGAACATCTTGAGGTGAACTTTCGCTGGGCCGGGGCCGATGCGATAGGTGATCGGCAGTCCGCCGCGCCACGATTCGGGAACGACTGGTCCGGTGATCGCGGAGAGCAGCGGCGCCGCGTCGCCATAGGAAATCGGGATGACGGGAATCGTTGTCGTCGTAGGAGCGTTTTTGATCGGAAGGCGTTTTGCGTCCGCAGTCGCGCCAATACTGGGCGTGAGGGGATCGCCCATGAATTCGGTCGAGTCCTGTACGCTGCCGCGCTGCACTCCTTCGCGGGGACGCAGGCCTCCTTGTGGATAAGTTTCGCCGGCGGAGTAGCCGTCGTCGCGCGGATCGGAATAGATGATGCAGCCGACCGCGCCGTGCTCGGCGGCAACTTTTGGCTTGATGCCGCGCCAGGCGTGGCCGTAACGCGCGATGACGATCGCGCCCTTCACAGAAATTCCGTGGCGATCGAGAGTTTCGTAGTCTTCGGGTATGCCGTAGTTCACATAGACAAGAGGGCCGGTGACGTCGCCGTCGGCGGAGTAGGCGTTGTAGGTCGGAAGCTGTTCGGATTGCTGATCGGACGTCGGATCTTCGGGAACTGGCGGCTCTTGGAGCTTGGCGGTGAATTTCGGGCCACCGTCGACAAGCTCGATCAGGCGCTCTTTCGGCGTCGGGAAAAGTACATTGAACGATTCGATGTGCGCGTCGAAGCCGAATTCTTTGAATTTTGCGAGGAGCCATTCGGCGTTGTCTTTGTCATATGGCGAGCCGACGTTGTGCGGCCGCGCCGAGAGCCGCTGCATGTATTCGCGCAGCTTGGCTTGATCGGGCGTCGCGCGAAATTTTTCTTCCCAACCGCGCTCGACGCGCGATGATTGGGCGGAGAATCCGGCAAGCACTGGCTCATCGGCGGCAATGTGACGGCCGAGCGGCGACAAAGTAGCGGCAAACAAAATTGCGGACGCAAGTGTGATTCGACGAAGCATGGAGGCTCCAAATTTTGCGTCGGTATTTTGCCTGAAGCCGCGAAAGATTGGAAATTACGTGATGCGGTAGGACTCGGTGTGTTCCGATTTTACCATCACCAAGCCCTGCGATGGAACCGTAGGACCAGACTTCGAGCGATCTTTCAACTCAAACAGTCGATCAATATCATCTGGCGTTAGCTTGCCTTGCCCGACGTGCAATAAGGTGCCGACCATTTTCCGGACCATGTAGCGCAGGAACGAGCGACCGTGAACGGTGAAAACCAATTCCTGGTCATCGTCGGTGGAGCGCACTAACTCGGTCGAAAAAATTTCGCGCTTCATCTCGCGCTCTTTGTCATCCTCTTCCGAGCCGGTCGATGCCGCGAAGGAAGTGAAGTCGTGCACGCCGACAAACTTTGCTGCCGCGGCACGCATGGCCTCTTCATCGAGCGGCCACGGATAGTGCAGCACGTAGCGCCAAATCATCGGAGGAAGCACACGTCCTCGATAGATGCGGTAGCGATAGACCTTTCCGAGCGCCGAAAAGCGCGCGCTGAAGTCCGGGCCGACTTCTTCGGCGGCGACGATGCGAATCGTAGGCGGCAGCATGCAATTCAGAGCGTGCTGAAATTCACCCGCGGACATTCTCGATTGTGTTTTGAAGCTGGCGACCTGTCCGAGCGCATGAACTCCGGCGTCGGTGCGACCGGTGCCTGCGAGCTGGACATTTTCCTGCGTCAGTTTGCGAAGGATGCCGACGACCTCGCCCTGGATCGTGGGCTTGCCGGGTTGAAACTGCCAGCCGTGAAAATCGGTGCCGTCGTAGGCAATCGTGAGCTTGAAATAGCGCATTCGT
>JAFAZL010000359.1 GCA_019239815.1 Acidobacteriota bacterium | reverse complement strand
ACGGAACTGACGCGAGAACAGCGCGAGATGCTGATGATGGGGAAGACTTCGGCGGATTCGCTGCTGGCGTTGCTGAACGACGTCCTGGATTTCTCGAAGATCGAAGCGGGGAAGCTCGATCTAGAGACGATCGATTTCAGTTTGCGCGACTCGATGGAGAACGTGCTGCGAGTGCTGAGCGTACAGGCGCACCAGAAGAAGCTGGAGCTTTCGTGTCGTGTGCTCCCCGACACGCCGGATCGTTTGCGGGGCGATCCGACGAGGCTGCGGCAAATCTTGACGAATCTAATCGGAAATGCGGTGAAGTTCACGGCGAAGGGAGAAGTGGCGGTGCGCGTGGAGTGCGTCGAAGACGGCGATGAGAGTGTGGTGCTGGGATTCGCGGTGCGCGACACGGGAATCGGAATTCCTGTGGAACAACATGAGCGGATCTTTCAAGTGTTCACGCAGGCCGACGGATCAATGACGCGCTCATACGGCGGAAGCGGATTGGGGCTGGCCATCAGCTCTCGGCTCGCCGAACTGATGGGCGGGAAGATTCGCGTGGAGAGTTCGCCGGGCATAGGAAGCACATTCTCGTTTCAGATCCGCTTTTTGCTACAGAAAGGCTCCGCGGCAGCCAAGCCTTCGCTCGATGCGTCAATGCTACGAGGTCTCGGAGTGCTGATCGTCGATGACAACGCAACGAACCGCACAATTTTGAAAGAGCTGGCGCTGAAATGGGAGATGAAGCCGACGTTGTGCGAAAGCGGGGAAGATGCGTTGACGCTACTTGAGTTCGCGCATTCGCAGGGCACGCCATTTCCGCTGGTGCTCCTTGACTCGCAGATGCCGGGGATGAGTGGATTTGAAGTGGCGGAGCGATTAAAGGAGAAACCGCACCTGGGGCACTCGATGGTGATCATGCTGACATCGGCTGGGATGCGGGGGGAAGGAGCGCGATGCCGCGCGCTGGGCATTCGAGCATATCTGCCGAAACCGGCGCGGCGCGCGGATTTGCTGGAAGCGATGAGGCTGATTTTGAGCTCGCCGGCGGCACCGAGTGGCGGCACTAAAGATGCGAGTGATGCCGTGGGTTTGGTTACAGTGCACACGCTGCGCGAGCGGCGCACGCGACTGCATGTGTTGGTGGCGGAAGACAATTCGGTGAATCAGACGCTTGCTCGGCGGCTGCTGGAAAAACGCGGGCACACTGTGGTGGTCGCGGAAAACGGACGCGCGGCGCTGGACGCGCTGGATCGCGAAACGTTTGATTTAATTTTGATGGATGTGCAGATGCCGGTGCTGGGCGGGCTCGAAGCCGCCAACTGCATACGGGAGCGCGAGCGCGCTGCGGGGAGCGGAGCAAGGATCCCGATCATCGCACTGACGGCGAATGCTATGGCGGGGGACCGAGAACGATGCATTGAGTCTGGAATGGATGAGTATTTGACGAAACCGATTCAGGCGCGAGATTTGTTCGCGACGATAGAGCGAGTGATGGCGGGGAGTGAAGTAAAACCCGAAAGCGAAGTAATGAAGCAATGACGTAGAGAAGTAAGGACAGAAAAAGAGAACAGGACAACGCAGAGACGCAGAGGATGCTGAGGGGCGCGGAGAAGAAACAAGGGCCAACTTGGATAATTACGTCCGGGCGAGTTGGGTTGCCGCGGTGCCGCACCCGTACACAGTCGCGATGCGATTTAGATTGGGCGCCGGATGTTGAGTTTGCGCATGCGGGCCTGCAGGGTCGTGCGCTTCATGCCGAGGACGGCGGCGGCGCCTTTGGGGCCGGCGATACGCCATTCGGTTTGGCGGAGTGCGCGGAGGATGTGCTGGCGCTCGGCTTCTTCGAGCGTGGCGACCGGAGCGGGAGCGGTTGCGTTCGGTGAGAGTGGAGCGAAACCGGCGCCCTCGGCGGCGATATCGTTGACCGAAAGTGCGGCTTGCTTGAGTTCGGAAAGCGGGACTCGGAGTTCTTTACCCGGCGAGAGCAGCACTGCGCGCTCGATCAAATTTTCCAGCTCGCGGATATTTCCCGGCCAGGAATAATTCACGAGCGCATCCATGGCGTCGGCGGGGACGTACTGGACGGTTTTGTTGAGGCGGCGGCTGAAATTCTGGACGAAATAGCGTACGAGCAGCGGGACGTCTTCGCGGCGATCGCGCAGCGGCGGAATCTGAATCGGAAAAACGTTGAGGCGATAGTAGAGGTCGCTGCGAAATTCGCGGTCGGCAACGAGACGGGCGAGGTCGCGATTGGTGGCGGCGACGACGCGAACGTCAACGGTCTGTGTGCGATTGCTGCCGAGGCGCTCGAATTCCTGCTCCTGAAGGACGCGCAGCAATTTCGGCTGCAGTTCGAGCGGGATGTCGCCGATTTCGTCGAGGAAGAGCGTGCCGCGGTCGGCGAGCTCGAAGCGGCCGATTTTTTGATTGATGGCGCCGGTGAAGGCTCCGCGCTCGTGACCGAAGAGTTCGGCTTCGAGCAAGCCCGAAGGAATGGCGGCACAATTTACTTTGACGAAGGTGCGCTCTTTGCGCGGGCTGAGATTGTGGACGGCGCGGGCGATGACTTCCTTGCCGGTACCGGTTTCGCCGAGGATAAGAACCGTGCTGCCGGCGGGGGCGACGAGTTCGACTTGCGCCATCACGCGGCGAATCGCGGGGCTGTCGCCGACGATTTCTTCGAAGTTGTAGGCGCTGCGAATTTCTTCTTCGAGGTAGAGCTTTTCTTCGGCGAGTTTTGTCTTGAGGGCGTCGATTTGTTTGAAGGCGATGGCATTTTCGACGGCGATGGCGATTTGCGCCGCGACCTGCTGGACGAGTTCGATATCATCCGGCGTAAAAACATCGGCACGGCGGCTGGCGAGATTAAGCGATCCAAATGTGCGGCCACGATTTGAGAGCGGAATACAACAAATAATCTGGATTCCTTCGGCGCGCAGGATGCGAACGATTTCGCTGGAATATTGATCCATTTCGGACCCGCGCGAGATGAGTGTGCGATTTTCGACGATGGCGCGGCCTGCGGGGGAAGATTCGCGGGGGATGGTGAGTTCGGGCTTGATGAGTCCCTGGCGGCCGGGAAAATCGAGCGCGTAAATTTTGAGTAGGCCGCTTTGCGGATCGAGCAGCGCGAGGCTGGTGTAGTCATGATGAATGACGCGCTGAAGAGTAGAGACGATGCCGCGGAACAGTTCGTTGAGCTCGAGGCTGGTGACGAGGACGTTGTTGACTTCGAGCAGAACGCGAAGGCGATCGCGTTCGCGGGCGAGCTGGCCTTGATAGGCCTGCGAGGTTTCGAGATTGAGCGCGTTGTCTACGGCGACAGCGACCTGGCATGCGACGCGCTTCATGAAGGCGAGTTCGCCATCGGTGATGCGGCGAGGGATGATGCGGCCGAAGCCCATCGCGCCGAGACGGCGCTGTGCGGTGGTGAGCGGAACGAGGGCGAAGCTGCGGACGCCTTCGTCGGTTAGGCGCTGCATGAACTGCGGGTAGCGCTCTTCTTCGGCGGTGTCGCTAACGATGAAGGTTTCCTGCGTTTGCCAGACGAGGCCGGATGGGTGGCCGTCGACCGGCGTTTCGGAGCCGATGTGTTTGTTGTGCGGGATGCGCGTTTCGAGAATGTGAAGGCGCATCACGTTGCGCGCGGGATCGTGGAGCGTCAGCGTGAGGAAATCGAAATCGACGACGGCGTGGAGGCGCTCGGAGAGGTCGTGGAAGAGTTCCGGTAGGTCACGTTGCTGCGAGATGGCTTCGCTGACTTCGAGCAGGGCTTCGAGCTGGCGGCGGGAGTGCTCGTGCGGCTCGGCAGGGGAGTTCTGTGACGGCGCCGATGTTGGTGAAGCGACGGGCACGGAGGTCGTCGGGGAGGCCGTGTGTACACCGGTCGCCGCCGGCATCGATTCGGGCGATGTGATGACCGGGTCCGGCATACAAGCAGGATAGCAAACGGGTTGGCGGAGGCTCAACCGGACATGCTTTTGGCGGGCTTTCCCGATGTCTCGTTACTTCTTGGGTTCGGGCGATGGTGTGGTGGCCTCGCCAATCCAACCCGGAGGATCGCTGGCTGGGAACGACTCTTCCGAAGCCTCTTCGACAGGATCGACCGCGGGTACGGCTCGCGTCGGATCTACGCTGGGTTCGCCGGCTGTGGGATTTTGCTTCTTTGCTGGCTCTGCCATACGCAAATCATAGCGCTACTCGCAAATTGTGGGCATACAGCAATTCGTGGATGCGGGCAACGTAGACACAAACGCCGCCTTGGCTCTAACGAAATTCGGTACCGTATTTGGTCGCGATTGCGTGTATCTGTTCGCGCGTGAATTGTTTCGGCGGAGTGCCAGGCGGGTTGCACGTTTCGCGAAAGAAACCTTCGAATCCGGCGGGCGTCACAATCCAGAGGAGCAGCAATTCGCGGTCGGGATTCACGAATCCGTGCCAGGTGTTTTTCGGTATGAAAATGGTTGTTCCCTTTTCAGCGGGTTTGGGGACGTCGTTGAGGAGGAATGTACCGCTGCCGTCGAGAACGCAGAACGCTTCGTCCATGTCCAGGTGGCGGTGGACGGGAATGCCTGCGCCGACGGTGACTTGTTGCGTGCCCATAGCAAGGTTTTTCGAGCCGGAAGCGACGCCAAACTTGATGAAGAGATTGCCGTGATCGCGGAAATGAATCAGGTGCTCGCCGCCGGCCGCAGGTATGACGCTTCCTTGTGGGATTTGCATATGTGTGCCTGCGTCGACTTGTCCGAAAGCCGCAGCAAGCCCGGCAGCACCGGTAGCGTGCAGAAAACTACGTCGCGAGTGACCTGGAGGCATAGAAGGACCGTCCTTTTAAGGCCATTTTACGACATAGAGGACGGAAAGGCCTCGGCACGTGAAATCGAGACGTAGGGGAGTCGAACCCCAGACCTGCAACGTGCCAAAATTCGGAGCGCCTCAAGTCGCCTAAGGGCCGATCAGTGGACCGCGCGCTTAGAGAACGACGGCGTCTCGATTGTGCCGCCGACGTGGAACGGAAAAGAAAGGAGACCGTTATCGACGTTGGCGCCGACTAACTTGGCCATGGCGTTCGTGAAAAAGCCTTGTCGCGTTGTAATTTTGGCGACGCCGTCGTAATTGAGTTCGTTCGAACCGTCCACATTGAAACTGCCCGCCCCGTCCACATCTACGCCGTAACCGTCAATGTCGATTGTCTCGCTCCGAATGCGAAGGTTCGCAAGCTGGAAGTCGGTGGAAATTCGCTCGAAGGAAGAAGGCTTTGCTGCAGCGGGACCGTGATTGTTGAAACGTACGAGTTTTGCGAGGTTAGCGTTCAGTTCCAGGCTCGGTACGTCGCCCTTATTCAGTACGACATGACCGTTGCCCCGTATCCCTGCGAGAGGTCTGATCGAATGCTGGATTTCGCCAGCTAAGGTCAGGTCGCCCTCCATTTTCCCGGTCATCTTCCCTCGACCGTTCTCGAACGGGTCCAGAAGATTTGCTACATCAATTCCCACGAAACGGGCATTGCCTCTGAAGGCAGGACGTTTGCCCGTCAGGTCGAAGAAAAGTGCTCCTGTTGCGTGCCCGCCCGATATGTCCGCCTTCATTTCAGCTAGGAAAACTTGCTGCGCCCACAGCTGGAGTTTGAAGCTCAAATTCCCCGTGTCGACGGCACCGAAGCTCAGGCGGTCCGCGTGGACTATTCCTTGGCCACCCATCCCCCGGGATGAAGGACTGACGATTGCTCCTAGGTCGACATTTTCAAACGTTCCGTTCACATCATGGGCTTCTAGGAAGACCGGCCCTGGCGCGTTCGACGCTAATTGATTGGACGCAACCAATTGACCGTGATGGATCTCCACCGTTCCAATTTTCCCCAATACAAAGGATTCGCCGGAAACGGCAGGAAAATTGTCGACATTCCACAGTCCGTTCGAGTCCGAGATTAAGTTTATGGAAGGTTGATCGAGCACGAGGGAGTTGACGCCAAACCGTCGGTGAAGGAGAGCCCGCCGAGTATCAATCCGGATCTGGATGCCTGTCGCCTTGGCAATATACCCAGCCGGGAAAGGAGGCGTATTCTTCACCCCAAAGTTCTCGATGCGAAGTGACAACGGAAAGAGACTGAGCGAGATGTGACTGATTTCGACTGGCTTGCCAGTTCTATCTTGTAAGTAAGAAATTAGCCTCGGTCGATAGCGATCCGCATCGAAAACGGCGAGTGCGATCAAGGCCAGGGCCACCGACAACATCGCGGCAACTCCTGAGACGAGGAGCGTTCTTGGACGGCTACTCATGCGCCTAGGATATGACAATGAGTGCGCGTAGCCCGTCTAAATCGGTAACGACATAATTACAGAAACAACGACGTTGAGAGCTTGTTTTTCTGGATGTGATTGAAAGAAATGGTAGGCTCGTGGGGACTCGAACCCCAGACCTCCACCGTGTCAAGGTGGCGCTCTAACCAACTGAGCTACGAGCCTAATGCGGCTGAACTGCGCTGTATGTGCTGAATCAGCGGTTGGCGCAGACCTGCGATTTTAGCATGGGCCGCGGGATGTTGCACCAATGTTGGGTTGCAGCGCTTGGCGCGCGGCGGCCGACGAGAGCGGCGAGCCGTGTCTACGGGCGGATGTAGGCGAGATTGTCGAAGCGTAAGGCTTCGCCGTTTTTGAATTCGAAGACGACTTGGGTGTTGGGGTCGCGCCATTCGGTGCGGATGCGGCGGAGTTCTTTCGGCTTCACGTTGATGACGATTTCGCGGGCTTCGGGCGAGCGGATTGTGAGGGTCGCTTCGGAATCGGCGTCGTTGTAGACGTCGATACCGGAAAAAATCAGCGTATCGGAAAAGCGGAAGGCGGCTTGTTTGGCTTCTGGGTTGGAGGCGACGAGGTTGAAGGTGCCGAATTTTCCGTGGGGCGCGCCGATCTGCCACTCACCGTCGCCCCAGTCGATAA
>JAFAZL010000301.1 GCA_019239815.1 Acidobacteriota bacterium | reverse complement strand
TTGTACTCAAGCGGTGTGTACTACGAGCGGCCCTACTTTCGCTTTGACTCGATTCTGATCGGAGCATTTCTGATTCTCTGGTTGTCCTCGTCTGCACGCGCGGTGAGTCTCCTAACAGCGGTGCTGAGTAAGATCTCGGCCCTACCGTGGTTGGTCTTATTTGCATGGACGATGTTTGCGGAGCCATACACCCATGCATGGTATCTCTCGATCGACGAACTTCTTGTGGCTGTATGTTTGGCCCAAGTTGTCCTTTGCAATCGCGGGGCTTTGGGTAAGTTCATGCGACTGCCTGCCCTTCGTTACTGTGGCGCGATCTCTTACTCTCTTTATTTATGGCAACAGATGTTCGTGGTCATCAGCGTTCCATCGTGGGGACCTCTTCAGCGGTTGCCTTTGGCAGTCATCCTTCCCTTTTCGATAGCTGCGGCCTCGTACCACTTTCTAGAGAAGCCAATTCTCCGGTTGAAAGATCGTCTCGCGCCGCAGTTCACGCAATAACAATCGCTGGCACGAGCGCTACTTGCGACAACTTTAGCGGTACTTGAAAACATGGCTCAAGCCGCCGTGGAGTATGGGGATTTGTCGCGAGCGCTGCGGAGGGCTATGGCCCACCAGTAGAGTTTGGCTAGCATCCGCGACATTTGGGCGGAGCAGCGTTCTGGATCGGCTGGGCAGCCGTTTGCGTCGAAGACTTGCCATGCATTTTGGAAGCTGACGGAGTCGCGGATCGAAACGACGTGCAGTTCCGCGAAGACTTGACGAAGTTGCTCGACGGCGCGGAGGCCGCCCGAAACGCCGCCGTAGGAGACAAAGGCGACCGGCTTCGCGTACCACTCTTCGCCAGCGGAATCGATTAGTTCCTTCAGTGCTGCGGGATAACCGTGGTTGTATTCCGGAGTGACGACAACGAAGGCGTCCGCTTCGCCGAGTTGCGTGCGGAGTGAGCGGTAGCCGGTTGCGTCGTTTGCCGTAGGTTCGTGGCCCGCAGCGCGCCCGTGCGCTGCGGGATCGATCACTTCAACGATGAACTTGCCGCTTGTGCCGAGCTCTTTCTCTGTCCATCGCGCGACCGTGTCACAGAAGCGGCCTTGGCGAGCGCTGCCGTAAATTAGTCCGACCTTCACCGGGTGATTCATTCTTCTCTCCTCCCTTGCGATTTGTAGTTTTTTTTCGATTACCAATATGCGATCTCGACAATTCTGCAACCTCAAGTAAACTTGAGGTCAACGGTAAAATCGATGAGCGGAAATCAGGAGAATCGTTTTCGGAAGCAGCTAACGGTAGGGGAAGTCGCCCAACGCAGCGGTGTGGCCGTCTCCACACTGCATTTCTATGAAGCGAAGGGACTTATCCGGAGCTGGCGAACCAACGGAAACCAGCGACGCTACGCGCGGGAGGTCTTGCGCAGGGTTGCGATCATTCGCGTGGCGCAGCGAACGGGCATGGAATTGGAAGCAATTCGGAAGGCGCTAAAGGCGCTTCCGCGCGAGAGCACACCAACGGCAGAAGACTGGAAGAAACTCTCGGCGACTTGGAAGGACGACCTGAATGCTCGGATCGACCGACTGACGCGGCTTCGGGATCAGCTTAATGGATGCATCGGCTGCGGGTGCTTGTCGATGGAGGCTTGTCCCCTGCGGAACCCATGGGATCGATTGGCAAAACAAGGGCCTGGACCACGGCTCCTTGAAACGGAAACCAAGTAGCACAATCCGACCCCAGCCAGCCCGAACCTGATCCTGACGGCGAAAAAATTCAGACTCTGAGGTAACCGGAGACGGTCTCCGATTATCTAAGGACACGGAGTCAGTCTCCGTTTACGCGGGTGGCGGCCGCCACGACGCCCGGCGCGAAGTTTTGTGCCGGAAAAATTGGCTCTCAAGGGAGGAAGTGTCATGCGCGTTTTTGTAACTGGGGCCAGCGGATTTATCGGTTCGGCGGTGGTGAAAGAGTTAATCGATGCGGGACATTACGTGCTCGGCTTGACTCGGTCCGATGAGGGAGTGAAGACGCTGAAGGGGCTTGGCGCCGAGGTTCTACGCGGTGATGTGGAAAATGCGAAGGATTTACGCGATGGAGCAAGTCGGACCGACGCGGTGATTCACACCGCGTTCAACCACGATTTCTCGAAATTTCTGGCGAACTGCGAGTCTGATCGAAAAGTGATCGAAACCCTGGGCGATGCGCTCGCGGGAACGGTCAAGCTGCTGATCGTTTCATCAGGCGTGGCCTTGGCGCAGTCAGCGCAGGGTCGGTTGGGAACGGAGAACGATCCGCCAATTAGCTCGAAACAGTTTGCGCGCGCGGCTTCGGAAGAGGCGGCAAACGCGGTCGCGGAGAAAGGTGTGAGAGTCGCCGTAGTCCGGCTATCGCAGATTCACAACACGGAGAAGCAAGGGCTGGTGACCTTTGCGATTCAGATCGCGCGCGAAAAGGGCGTGTCGGCATATGTCGGCGATGGCAAAAATCGATGGGCCGCGGCTCCGCGGCTAGACACGGCGCGGCTGTATCGGCTGGCGTTGGAAAAAACAGGTAAGCGCGCCGTGTATAACGCGGTCGCGGAGGAAGGAGTGCCGGTGCTCGACATCGCGACGGTCATTGGCCGGGGATTGAAAGTGCCGGTCGTCTCGATCACACCGGACGAAGCTGGAACGCATTTCGGCTGGTTCGGGCACTTGGCAGGGCAGGACATTCGGTCGTCGAGCGCGCAAACGCGACA
>JAFAZL010000190.1 GCA_019239815.1 Acidobacteriota bacterium | reverse complement strand
CGGGCGTTTCCAGATCGTAATACTTGCCGCAGCAGATCGATTCCGACCATTTCAGTCCGTAGTTGTTGCTGCCGTGATAGTTCGGCCGCAGCACAAACGAGCCACTCTGCGTGAACAACTGCAGCGGATACGCCCAGCTTTCGCCCCACAAATCTTTGTCTGAGCCTTGCGGCCCGCCGTGAATCGCGGTGATCAGCGGATATTTTTTTCCTTCTTCGTACTTCGTCGGGTAATAGAGGATGCCCTCGACCATCTCGTCGTTCGAGCCCTTCCAGCGAATGATCTCGGTCTTGGCGTACTCGCGATTCTTCACCAGATTTTCGTTGAGCTTTGTAACCTGCGCTGGCGACGCGAGCTTGTTGTCGCTGAGTTCCGCTCGATAAAGCTGCGGCATCTTGCTGGCCGTCGAGTATTCGTAGACGATCGTCTTGCCGTCCTCGCTGACCTGGAAGTTCTGAAAATTTTTGACGTGATCGCCGCTCAGTTGCGTGCGCTTCCAGGAAATACCATCTTTGGCATAGAACGCTGGTTCGTCATGGCTGCCCGCTGCGAGCAGCGCGATAAATCCGCCCGGAACGGTTTGCAGATCGTAGACGAGTCCATTGGGCCAATCGAGGTTGACCTGTGTCGCTTTGCCGCTGGCTAGATCGTAGAAATAGACGATCGAAATTCCCGCGGTCATAAAGCGCGCGTCCGTTGAAAACGGCGTCGCCATATAGAAACCAGAATTATCGAACTCCCATTGAAAGCTTTCAGGACGGATCCGCAGATCGGTGAAAACCTGCTTGTCTTCTCCGCCGGTCAAACTGTGAATGATGACGATCGGATGCGCTTTCTGATCGAAGGCGTAGTGTAGGCTCTTGGCGTGCGACGCGACAGCGTACTTGCCATCGTGAGAAAGCTCGAATTGCTCGATCCAGTCGGTGTTCGTCGTCAGCCGCGTGATTTTTCCGTCCTTCACGTTCACCCTATATAAGCGCACCGGCGGCTGGTGATCCGCGTCATCGATCACGTCAGAGTCGTCCTTCTTTTTCTTCATCTCCATTTCATAAAGCGCTGGGTCTTCCTCCGCGCTGAAGACGATCGTGTCTTTGTCGAGCCATTCCGCCTGCTTCGGCGAATGCGCCAGGTCGGTGAGGTGCCAGGCTTCGCCGCCATGCGCGTTGATCAGCCAGAGCTGCATTCCGGCTGTGTCGGGTTTCGCCTTAGGGCGGGTGCGCGAACTCATGAATGCGATCTTGTCGCCGTCGGGGGACCACTTCGGCTGCATATTCATGTCCGTGCCGCGGGTCAGTGCGATTTCGCGCGCGTCACCGGTGAGGCTCGAGAGATAGAGATTTGCGATGCGACCGTCTTTTTCTTTGTCACCGGACGATTTCGTCCACGCCAGCCACTTGCCATCGGGCGAGACTTTGTATTGGCCGACGGCTTCGCTGTAGATGAAGTCTTCCGATTTCCATGGCTCTTTTTTCGCGGGCTTGGCGTCATCCGCGGCGGCAATGGCCGACGAACGAACGAAGCCGATGATCGCAAGCAGAGTCAGGCTAAACAGAGCTATTGCTGAGGAGCGACGTGACATTCGCATTTTCCTTTACTTTTGACACGCAACCACGACGGGCAATAAACGAGGCGCGCATTCGCCAAACCGGCTGCCCACCTGCAACCGGCGTCGAACAGCATAGTGGAATTGACGCCGATTGGGAATCGTGTAGGCTTATCGCCTTGGCGCGGCATGATATTGAGGACTTTTCATACGGTGCCGCTACCGCCCGATCCCCATGGCCAAACCCGACCCTATTTTCAACCGCGAAACATTTCGATTCTTTAAGGACTTGTCGCGGCACAACAAAAAGACGTGGATGGACGCGAATCGTGAGCGCTACCAGGAGAGCGTCGTGCGTCCATTCCGGCGCTTGCTTGAGGAAACGGCGCCCGCCGTGCTGGAACTGGATGGCCGGTTCGATACCACGGCGCGCAACGGTCAGAATTTTTCGCGCATCAATCGCGACATTCGTTTCGCGAAAGACAAGACTCCGTATCGGCCACAGATGTATTTGAAATATGCGGTGCCGTTTCCGAGCGGCGAAACCGGTGAGCTTTACGCTGGGATTTCCGGCAAGGCCGTGACAGCGGGATTCCGGATTTACTCGGGATCGAAATATAAGGCGTCGGCGCTCGCGCTCTTTGGTTATCCGCGCGCAGTCTCGGACGCGACTTGGGCCGCAAAACAGAAAAAGCGGCTTGGTCGAAAATACGAAAGCTATTGGTATTCGGCCGAAAAGGGTGATTGGAAAGAGCAGCCCGGCTGGCCGACTTCGGCAGAAGATTGGAAGCGACTGCGAGCCTGGATTGTGCGCGCGAAGATGACGTCAGCTGCCGCGACGCGTGGAGACTTTGCGCGCGAACTCGGCCGCATCTTTCGCGACGTCTATCCGCTGCTCCAGTTCGCGTGCTTACCGGATTGAGATTTTGTAGGGGCGCAGCTTTACCCTGAGAGCTTTGCTCGAAGGGCTGCTGCGCCCCATTTCGGCAAGATGTAGGAAAGTTGAGGCCAGATGACAAGACGTCTAGCTGATCTAATTAGCCGCTGCTCGCTTATGTTCGGGGCGGGCATTACCTTCGCTTGCGTCATGCACGCTCAAGCGCTGCCCGCGCGGGGATGGCCGAGTACCAAACCGGAAGCGGTCGGCCTCGATGGCGCTGCTTTGTCGTCGCTCGACGCCGATCTCGCCGCCGGCAAGTACGGCCTCGCCGACAGCATGCTCGTTGTTCGTTGTGGCAAAGAGGCGATCGCGCGCACCTATCAGCGCGACTACGACAAAATCTACGGCGACCGCGCCAAACAAACCGGCCCGCTGAATCACGACCTGAACGGTCCCTATAATTATTTCAGCACCGAATTTCATCCCTACTACCGCCA
>JAFAZL010000168.1 GCA_019239815.1 Acidobacteriota bacterium | reverse complement strand
ACCAAACAGCAGGCAACAGCCGACAAGGCGTACGAACTTCAGACCAACGTCATGCAGCAGCAGGTTGTTGCCGAGGCGGTCAAGATTCGGCAAATAGAGAAGGAGCAGGAGATCAAGGTTCAGGATGCTGAAATCCTGCGTCACGAGCGGGAACTGATCGCGACCGTCCTCAAGCAGGCCGAGGTCGAGCGGCAGCGCATCGAGACGCTCGCGAGCGCCGAGAAGTCGCGGCTCGCGGTCGAAGCCGAAGGCGCCGCCGCCGCGATCCGCGCCCGCGGCGAGGCCGAGGCCGACATCATCTTCAGGAAGGGAGACGCGGAGGCGCGCGCGATGAACGTCAAGGCCGAGGCGTTCCAGGAGTACAACCAGGCCGCCGTCGTCGACAAGCTGATCACCGGACTGCCGGAAGTTGTGCGGGCGCTGTCCGAGCCGCTTAGCAAGGTCGACAAGGTGACCATCGTTTCGACGGGTAATGGCGACGCAGCCGGCGCGTACAAGCTGACCGGCGACGTCACCAAGATCGCAGCGCAAGTACCTGCGCTGTTCGAAGCGCTCTCGGGAATGCAGATGTCCGATCTGTTGTCGAAGGTGCGCACGATTGGCGACAAGGCTCCGAAGCCGGTGCCTCCATCGCTGCCGACAAGTAATTCCTAACAACCGTGCCGGGGTGGGTCGCGAGACTCACCCCGGTGCTTTTTTCGCCGACCGAGATTGCTTCGATCCGTGTCTTTCACGGCCACGATTTCTCTCGAAGATGGGGCGCTTGGGGGGAAAGGAAATGTTTCGAAGAGTGTTGTTGGTTTTACTGATTCTAGGCGCGGGCTTGGCTATTTTTCTGCTGTCGCAATACGCCGACACCGCGCTGTACTTCATACAAAAATGTCTAGCAGCAAGCGTGGTGCACTATGTCCTCTGATCTTCCAGTTCCAATGCAATCGCAGCTTCAACCTGTGCCGCCGGTTTGCGGCGCGCAGTCGCAACAAGTTACAGTCCGTCTCAAGCAAAGGAGTTTCTTTATGGGTCTCTTAGAGCGAGTAAGCACATTGATCCGCGCGAACATCAACGACGTCATCGACCGCGCGGAGGATCCCGAGAAGATGATCAAGCAAGTCATCCTCGACATGGAAAATCAATACATGCAGGTGAAGACGCAGGTCGCCGTTTCGATCGCCGATCAGCACATGCTGGAGAAGAAGCAGAAAGAGAATGAAGACGTTGGCACCGACTGGATGCGTAAAGCCGAGCGGGCGGTCGACAAACAGCAGGACGACTTGGCGCGCGCCGCGCTCGATCGGTATCAAACCTCCCAGCGTCTCGCGCAGAGTTATCGCGAACAAGTCGACGATCAGAAGGTGCAAGTGGAAGCGTTGAAGAGCGCGTTGATGAAGCTCGAACAGAAGCTCGATGAAGCAAAATCAAAGCGTGACCTGCTCATTGCGCGTCATCGCCGCAGCGTCGCGCTGAACAAAGCGGCAAAGGCGCAAGGCGCAGCCGGAGATGGACCGAAAAGCGCCGCGTTCGATCGGCTGAAGGATCGGGTCAACCAATCGGAATCGGTTGCGAGCGCCGAACTCGAACTCAACAACGACGAAGTCGGCGAGCGTCTGAATCGGTTGGATCGCGATGCGGAAGTGGAGCGGTTGTTGACCGATCTCAAGCAGCGACGCTTACTGCCGGGTTGAGGTGGTGCATTAAAGGGTGCGCAAGACGCAGGAATCATGCGGACATGGGGCGCAGCGTGTTGCGCCCCTACACGAGATGAAGTGGAGACGAGGTTGGCGGATTGTGGGCATGCTGCTGCTACAATCCCGCGACGATTGTTCGCGCCAGCGGCACGATATCGTCGGGGCCGCACGGGCAGCTCGTGTAGATGATGCGCACGAGCTTGTCACCCTTGCGCACGAAGAGCATAGCTCCGTAAGCGTCAAACGCTTCGTCGCCCAGGCCGGGAATCGGCTTTAGTCCAATCGGCCCCATCTGCCCCAGCGTCGCCCGATTCAATCGCATTTGCAGCTGGGCAGCATTGTTGTCGATCGAATACGCGAGCACAGGCGCTTCTCCGGGATGCTCGCTGGCGGTCTGGGTATTTCCGTTCTTGAGAATCCCCTTGGCGAAATCCTGCACGGTGTTTTGTTGCTGCTGATTCATCTCGCCCTTGTGTAGCGCGCCGAGATGCTTCGCCGTCAGGTCCGCGGGATCTCCTGCCACGCTGTACGCGCATCCTGGTTCGCTGCCGTTGTTTTCGGCGCGGACGAC
>JAFAZL010000734.1 GCA_019239815.1 Acidobacteriota bacterium | reverse complement strand
CTCCGGAAAATTTGTCGGCAGCGGCTTCCTGTTTGAGTTTGTCGCGGAATGCGGCGAGCGCGTCGCGTTCGGTCATGCGAGCCAAAGCGAATTTTGCCGGGCGCGGGACGATGTTGAGGGTGATGCTCGAAATCTGATGCTCGTTGGCGGGATCAACTTCGATCACGAAGCGCGCGAATGTATCGGAATCGCGTTCTTTGACGATTCCCACGAACTTGGTTGTCGTCGATTCGTCGCGGTTGAAATCTTTGAACTCAAAGCCGCCGGTTTGCTCTCGAAATTGCATTTCCATGTCTAGCGCTTTCGCGTCGGAGCGGGCGGGGTAGTGCTCTTTGAGGAATTGTTCGAGCTTGGCTTTGTCGCCACTATCGAAGGCATCGAGCCAGGCGAAGAATTGGCGTCCGGCGGGCGTGTCGGGAATTTTTGACGGCCGTCCATCGTCGGCGGGATTGGACTGCTGAGTTTGTTGCTGCTGTTCTGCGGCGAGAGCAGCAGAGGTAGTTGGCGCGGGCTCGCGGCCATCGGAACCGTTGCTGCCAGACACGTTAGGACCGGAAGCGGCTGGGAGGCCGCTGAAGCCGGAGCCGTTAGCTCCGACCGCCACGCGATGAAACGCTTTCGATTGAACTGCGGCCATCGCGATGAGAGCGAAAAATATGAATGCGACGACACCGCCTTGAATCACGCGCGGCGGCGGGAGCGGGCGGTCGTCGAACTCGATGCGTTCCCAGGAAAACTGGCCTGAGCCCGTTGCCGGAAGCGGGCCGAAGCGAAGTTCGCCGATCAGCAGTTTTTGTATCATTTCGCGCACGACCCACTGGCGGGCGAGAGAAGTGAGAGCGTCGGTGAAGAGCTCGATGCGCGCTTCGTGGTCGGCGATCTCGTCAAAGATCCAAAGCATCTCGGGCGCGAACTGGCGGCGAAAGGCAGGCGGATGCAACTGCACGAGACACCTGTAGAGCGACCGCGACAAGCTTGTCATCAGGCTCTCCTAGGCTTCAAAGCGGGCTTGATCGCGCGGAGACGCGTTCTCGCTTCACGCAAAACCTGTTCGAGGCGCTCGACTTCGGCGGCGAGGACGCCGCGGCCGACGTTGCTGAGCCGGTAGTAGCGACGGCGTGAATCTCTTGAGTCGCTATCGTCGGTGGAGGCAGCGCGGGCGGACTCTTCGACGAGGCGATGGTTCATCAATTTTTTGAGGTTGTCGTAGAGCGTGCCGGGGCCGAGCTTGTATTGACCCTGCGACTGGCGCGCGACTTCCTGCATGATGCCGTAGCCGTGCAGGTCTTCGGGAGCGAGCGCGAGCAGGATGTGTAGCTCGGCGGGAGAGAGAGGGAGGAAAGAGTCGAGAGTGTGTTTCATGATCGGAAACCGATATATCGGAATCCGAGTATGGTTGTCAAGAGCCGGGACGGCTGGTACTGGAAGAAAGTTGACAGTCGACAGTTGAGAGTTGAAAGGGAAGAAGGAAGGCAAAAGATAACGCAGAGACGCGGAGGGCGCTGAGGTGCGCGGAGAAGTTAGCGATGGTGAGCGATTCGCACTGCAATCCGCTGGGGAGTAGTGGCTACGTTATACTCGTAGGCCTTGGTAGACGGAGGGCACGCAGTGAGTTGGCGGTGAGTGCCGGGTGCAGGTAGTTTGCGTTGTGGTCGGGTAGCGGTCGGTGTGTTGGTTCGGAGTCGGTGAGGGATAAGGATGGGGTTGCAGAATCGAGTGGCGCTGGTGACAGGCGGGAGCCGCGGGATTGGGCGCGGCATTGCGGTAAAGCTAGCGCAGGACGGCGCGCGGATCGCGATTGCTTACCGGTCGAATAAGGCGGCGGCGCAGCAGACATTGCGTCAACTGCAGACGGCGGGCACGGATTGCGTGGCCGTCGAGATCGACATCAATGATCCAGCGCGGTCGGAGCAGTTGGTGCGTACTGTGGTGGATCGGTTTGGGCGGCTGGATATTTTGGTGAACAACGTCGGGGATTTTCGCTGGGGGACGCTGGCGGAGTCGCCGGTGGAGGATTGGCAGAATATTATTTCGTCGAACTTGATGACGGTGGTGTATGTGACGCGCGCGGCGTTGCCGCATATGAGGCGCGGGCGGTGGGGACGGATTATTAATTTGGGCGCGGTGGGAGCGGAGCGCGCGTTTGGCCAGGCGAAGATTTCGGCATATGCGGCGGCGAAGGCGGCGGTGGTGGCGTTGTCGCGCTCGCTGGCGCTGGAAGAGGCGAAGAACGGGATCACGGTGAATGTCGTGAATCCATCGAGCATCGATGAGAATGAGTTGACGTTGAGCGAGGCACGTAAGATGCGCGATGCACGGTTTCCGATCGGGCGGCCACCGACGGTAGAAGACGTGGCGAATTCGGTGGCGTATTTTGCTTCGGAAGAGGCGGAGTATGTGACGGGGCAGGTTGTGAATGTGAGTGGCGGGTGGATGCTGTAAAAAAATCCGACCTAAAGAAGCGATGAAGTAAAGAAGTAACGATAGAGCGGAACCAACCGGACGTCGCGAAGATCTACGAAACTGGAACTCGGATTTCCTTCCTATGAAAGTGTTTCTATGAAGGCGTTGAGGGCGGCGGAGATGCGTGAGGTCGATCGCTTGACGACCGAGCGATATGGCATTTCCGGGCTGCAGTTGATGGAGACGGCGGGGACGCTGGCCTCGAATGCGTTTGCGGAATGGATTCGCGACGCGGGGCTGGAGCCGCCACACGATATTTGTGTGCTTTGTGGGAAAGGGAATAACGGCGGGGATGGGTTTGTTGTGGCGCGACATTTGCGGTCGGAGGCGGCGAATGTGTTTGTGGTGTTGTTTGGTCGCGAGGGAGAGTTGAAGGGGGATGCGGCTACGAATTTTCAGCGATGGCGTGAGTTGGGTGGAGAGGTTGTGTTCGCGACCGATGAGGTGGCGTGGGAGTCCGTCGCGGCGCGATCGCTGGGCGCGGATGTGATTGTAGATGCGATGTTTGGGACGGGATTTCGCGGAGTGGCGGGTGGCGCGATCGGGCGAGCGATTCGCGATTTAAATGCGAAGTCGAAGGATGCGACGGCTGTCGCGCCGGCCTTGATTTTGGCTGTGGATACGCCTTCGGGGTTGCCGTCGGATGGCGAGGCTGGCGAAGAGCCGATCGTGAAGGCGCACCACACGGTGACGTTTACGGCGATGAAGGTGGGGCAGCTGATTTCGCGGAATTCGGCGGCGGCGGGGTCGCTGCGCGTCGTGAATATCGGGTCGCCGGTTGAGTTGGTGGAGGAGATTGGTAAGAGCGCGGTGCGGTGGAGCGGTGCGGGTGAGTTTGCGAGCATGCCGCTGGTGCGGAAAAGCGATGGGCATAAGGGGTTGTACGGGAATGTTTTGATCGTGGCGGGATCGCTGGGGAAGAGCGGCGCGGCGGTGATGTCGGGGAGCGCGGCGCTGTGGGCGGGCGCGGGATTGGTGACGATTGCTACACCGGATGTGGTGTTGCCGATCGTTGCGGCGGCACATCCGGAGTACATGACGGAGCCGCTTTTTTCGACGGACAAGGGAACCATTTCGAAGCGAAATTTGTTTGACCATCCGCCACCGCCGAAGACCGCGAGCAACGAAGAGATCGCCAATTTCACGAAGAAATTCAAGATTCCATTCATGCGGATTCAAGAAGGGAAGACGGTGCTCGCGGTCGGGCCGGGGCTTGGCCAGGATACTGAGACGCAAGAATTTATTCGAACGATTGTGAAGCA
>JAFAZL010000728.1 GCA_019239815.1 Acidobacteriota bacterium | reverse complement strand
GCCTCTCCCCAACAAGCCTCCGAGCGCGCCCGCCGCGAATTTGGCAACATCCCGCTCATCCAGCAAACGGCCCGCGACCAGCGCCCCTTCGCCGCCGCTCTCGACGACCTCGCGCAAGACCTCCGCTACGCCTTCCGCACTCTCCGCAAAAATCCCGGCTTCACCCTCGTCGCCATCCTCACTCTCGCCCTCGGCATCGGCGCCAACACCGCCGTCTTCAGCGTCATCGACTCCGTGATCCTCCGCCCACTCCCCTTCGCGCACTCCGATCGCCTAGTCTGGCTCAACGGAAAATTTCCGCTAGGCGATCTCGCCGACGTTTCTCCTCCAGACTTCCTCGACTACCGCTCCGCCAACCAATCCTTCGATCGCCTCGTCGCCATGAACAACGACCCCGGCCCATCCAATCTCTCCGGCGATCGTCCGCAACAAGTCCTCGTCAGCATCGTCACCGCAAATTTCTTCGAGACCCTCGGCATTACGCCACTCGTCGGCCGCGACTTCACCCAGTCCGACGAACAGTTCGAAATTCCTCAATCCGTCATCCTCGGCCACGGCATCTGGGTACGCGCCTTCGGCTCCGATCCATCCATCGTCGGCAGAATAATCCGCCTCGACGGCACCAGCGTCACCGTCGTCGGCGTCCTCCCCACCGACATCCCTCTTCTCTCCGAAGCGCAAATCTGGCAGCCCACGCCCATGCTCAATCCGGGGATGCGCCGTCACCGCGGCGGACACTTCCTCAAAGTCATCGGCCTCCGCAAACCAAACGTCACCCAAGCCCAAGCCATCGCCGACATGGACTCCATCGCCGACCGCTTGAGCCACCAATATCCCGACACAAATCAAGGCTGGAGCCTCCGCCAGCGCCCGCTCGCCGAAGTTCTCATCGGCCCCGTCCGCCCCGCAATGCTGCTGATCGCCGGAGCCGTCGGCCTCCTGCTCCTCATCGCGTGCGGCAACGTTGCAAATCTCTTACTCGCGCGTTCAACCGCGCGCCGTCGCGAATTCGCCGTCCGCGGCGCCCTCGGCGCCAGTCGCGGCCGCATGATCCGCCAGACTCTCACCGAAAGCATCGTCCTCGCCTTCGCAGGCGGAGCCATTGGCATGCTCGGCGCCATCTGGATCGTGCGCCTGCTCCGCGCAATCGGCCCATCCAACCTTCCGCGTCTCGCCGAAATTCAAATCAACACCACCGCCCTGCTCTTCACCGCCGGAATCTCTCTGCTCACCGGTCTGGTCTTCGGCCTCATTCCCGCTCTCCAAACCTCCGGCCGCGCCTTCACCGACGCGCTCAAAGCCAGCGCGCGCAACACCGCATCGGGCTCGCAACGCCGCACAGGCAGCGTCCTCGTCGTTTGTGAAATCGCCATGTCTCTCACGCTGCTCATCGGCGCAGGTCTCCTCCTGAAAAGCTTCTGGCTGCTCACCCAAGTCGATCCCGGATTCCAGACCACCCACGTTGTCACTGCCGCTCTCGGCCTCAACATCCCCGCCTACACCGAAGAAGCCAAACGCTTCCGCTTCTGGCAGGAATTCGAATCGCGCGCCGCGGCTCTTCCCGGGGTCGAAAGCGTCGCCGCCACGTCCGCGCTTCCTCTCAACGGCGAACACAACGACTCCTCCTTCTATATCGACGGCCGCACCTACGCTCCCAGCGAATTCGACGACGCGAATTTCCGTGAAGTCAGCAACTCTTACTTCGCCACGATGCGCATCCCGCTGCTTTCCGGTCGCAGCTTCACCCAACAGGACACTGCCAACTCCCCTGGCGTCGTCGTGGTCAACGAAGCCTTCGCCAACAAATACTTCGCAAACCAAAATCCGATCGGCAAACACCTGCGTCTCACCAGCGCGACCAAACCCGACATCGAAATCATCGGCGTCGTCGGCAACATCAATCACGACTCTCTGGGTGAATCGCGTGCTCCTGAGATGTACGTCCCATTCGCTCAGGACCCCACCGCGCAAACGCACATCCTCATTCGCGCCGCCGCGAATCCCCAAAATCTCGCCACCGCCCTGAAAGAAATCGTCACTAGCATCGACAAAGACGAAACCCTCTCCGGCTTCCGGACCCTCGACTCCATTCGCGACGCCTCGATCGCCCAGCCGCGCTTCTCCACTCAACTCCTCGGCACCTTCGCCGCTCTCGCGCTGATCCTCGCCGCCGTCGGCCTCTACGGCCTCATGGCCTACTCCGTCACGCAGCGCATCAACGAAATCGGCATCCGCGTCGCACTCGGCGCCACCCGCCCCAATATCCTGAGTCTCATCCTCAAGCGCGGCTCCCTCCTCGCACTCTACGGAATCGCCATCGGCCTCATCACCTCCCTCGCCCTCTCGGGCCTCCTCTCCTCGTTCCTCTTCGGCGTCCGCGCCACCGACCCGCTCACATTCCTCGCCGTAGCATCGATCCTCGCGCTCGTCGCCCTCGCCGCCAGCTACATCCCCGCCCACCGCGCCACCCGCGTCGACCCCAACACCTGCCTCCGCCACGAATAGTTGGCCCAAATCGCTCCTCTACATCTTGTGCCGTAAGAGATAACGCGCTACACTTTGTCTAGCCTTTACGAATAGGTCCCTTCCGTATTTAAGGTGTCGTTTAATGCTTTCCCTTCTCAAACGTCTCTG
>JAFAZL010000723.1 GCA_019239815.1 Acidobacteriota bacterium | reverse complement strand
GAGATCTTTGGAATCGAAGTGAACCAGCTCGGACTTGTCTTCAATGTTCACGTAGATATTCCCCTGGCCGTCCGCCACCGCAAACTCTGGCTTTCCGCCCAGCGCCAGCGTTCCCACTACAGAGCCGTCGGCCGCATTAATCGCCGTCGTGTCCTGGCTTCGCCCGTTCATCGTGAAGACTCGTTTTGTCGCCGGATCGTAGATGATCGCGTCGGGGTTGGAACCCGCCTTCACCGTTCCCAACGTCTTCAAAGACTTGAGATCGAAAATCGTAACCGTGTTCGCCCGCCCGTTGCTTGTGAATCCCCGGCCAAGATCCGCCGCGATGGCGATCCCGTGCACGCCTTGCGTGTCTGGAATGTCCCCGACAACCGCATAGCTGTCGGCATCAAGCACGACGACGTGCGAACCGTGAGAAACATACACTCGTCGAGCAGCGCTATCTACCGACACATAATCCCAACCCTCATCACCAGGGATCGAGATCGTCTTAACGACATGATATTTGCTGGCACCCGACTGCGCATGGGCAGCTGCCGCGGCGAACACAAAACCCAATAGAACTGCGAACACTTTCTTCATAGCCAGCCACACTCCTCTCACTCTCTTTCAAACGACAAAAGATGTACTCGGCCGTAGATAAACGGACCATTAACTGGCCCATGCGAATTCGACGCCGATGTGCCGCGCCAAGCTTGCATTCGTGATTGTGACAAGGCATATGATTCCGATATGCGGGTACTGTTGGTTGAAGACGATTCGCGCATCGCACATTTCGTTGCCAAGGGACTGCGCGAGCACGCCTATGCGGTGGACATCGCCATCACCGGAGACGACGCGCTCTATCAAGTCGCTGTCAACACCTACGACCTCGTCATTCTCGACGTCATGATTCCGGAGCCTGACGGTTTCGCGGTCTGCAAGGAGTTGAGGCGCATCGGTCACCGCATGCCGATTCTCATGCTGACGGCGCGCGATGCCGTTGAAGACCGCGTCGAAGGCCTCGATCGCGGCGCGGACGACTATCTCACCAAGCCTTTTGAGTTTCGCGAACTTCTCGCGCGGCTTCGCGCGTTATCGCGCCGGCCCAACGCGCTGCAGCCAACGACACTGTCGGTGGCCGATTTGATCGTCGATACCGGAGCACAGACCGTGTCTCGTGCAGGCAAGACAATTCCGATGACCACGAAAGAGTACGCCCTCGTGGAATTCTTGACGCGCAATGCCGGGCGCGTGGTCGGCCGCGCGGAAATCGCAGAGCATGTGTGGGACGAGGAATTCGATCCCTTTTCCAATCTGATCGAAGTCTACGTAAATCGCATTCGACGTAAGATCGACGCCAGAGGCCTCAAACCACTGCTGCATACGCGGCGGGGAGCAGGTTACGTTCTATCTCCCGCGGAGGCCGCGGACGCAAAAGCGAACGAAACGCGGCGGCGCACCGATGTTTAGTTCGGTGCGCATTCGTCTGACGCTTTGGTACACGGCCGCCATGGCTGCGATTTTGATTCTGCTCGCCTCCGTGACCTACATCGTCATTCAACAAAATGTGCGCGACCGTGGCGATGTTCAAGCCGTCGAGTTAGCCGACACTTTCCTGAGTACGGTAAACGCGGAGATCGGCGAATCGACAAAACCCGACAGCTTGGACTACGGAGTAGAGTCCGCGATTTCTGAGCATCGCTTCCCGGACGTCGTCTTCGCCGTGTTCGATCCGGAAAGCAATCTGATCGGCTTATCCGAATGGTTTCCAGAGGACCGGCATCACAGCGAATGGAAGCGAGACTCGTTGCTCGCCCCGTTGAAATCGGCGCTCACCAACGGGAAGACCTATCAATCACTGCACTTTGCCGGGCGCACCTATCGCCTCTACGTTCGGCGCTTCTCGCTCGCGCAGCAATCCGCCACTCTCGTCGTTGTACAGTCGCTTTTTCACCAGAACGAATTTCTGGAGACACTCGCCGGCACTTTTTTTGTCGTGATCCCGATCACCCTGCTGATTGCAGGTGCGGGAGGTTATCTCCTGGCGAGGAACAGCCTTGCTCCCGTGGTAGCGATGAGTGAACAAGCGCGATTGATCGGGGCCGAAAATCTCGACAAACGGCTGAGCGTCACTCATCCCAACGACGAGTTAGGTCACCTCGCAAGTTCTTTCAATGGATTGCTCGATCGGCTTAGCGCTTCGTTCGATCGCCAGAAGCGATTCGTAGCGGACGCATCCCACGAACTGCGCACACCGGTGGCGATTCTGTGTGGCGAGACGGAAGTCGCGCTCGCCAAGAATGATCGTACCGAGCAGGAATATCGAGAGGCGCTGCGCATTTTGGCGGATGAATCGAAACGCCTCAAGCGAATCGTCGAAGATCTTTTTACCCTTGCGCGTGCCGATGCCGGACAGTATCCGCTTTCGTATTCGGATTTTTATCTTGATGAGCTCGCGGGCGAATGCGTAAAGAATATGCGCACTCTCGCTGCAGCAAAAAGCATCACGCTCGCGTGCGCGCCGGGTGGCGAGGCGCTGATCAGTGCGGATGAAGCGCTCGTGCGGCGCATGATCCTCAATCTGCTCGACAATGCGATCAAATACACGCCGGCCGGCGGTACCGTTTCGCTGAACATCGCAGACCGCGACGGGGTCTACGACCTGAAAGTTACCGATTCTGGCCCTGGAATTCCTACCGACCTCCACGCGCGGATTTTTGAGCGGTTCTTTCGTGTAGACAAAGCACGTTCCCGCAACGAGCAGGACGGTGGCGGCGCCGGACTCGGCCTCTCGATTGGGAGTTGGATCGCCAGCGCTCACAACGGCAAACTCGAACTGACCAGCTCCGGTGCACAGGGCAGTATCTTCACTGCTGTGTTGCCAAAACGCCCGCAATCCAGTTAATCCCCTATTTAGGTTCTCAGCGATAGCGTTTTTAGGCGGCAGACAGTGCCGCGACTCAATATGCGCGGCTTGCACCCACACCTCCGTTCTCTCTGTTGTGCTTTTTGCGCGGCTGTTCTCGCAGTGCCCGCCCTTGCGCAACAGCAACCTCCCGCATCGACGCCGCAGCCTCTCCGGATAACTCTCGCGGATGCGCTCAATCGTGCCCGTAGCAACAGCGTCGTCTATCAGGCCGCCTTGACCGACGCGCGCATCGCGCATGAGGACAAAAAGCAGGCGATCACAACTTTGCTGCCGAGTGTCGCCTATAACAACTCGGCGATCTACACGCAATCGAACGGCGTGGACAATCAGGTGAGATTCATCGCCAACAATGCCGTCCACGAATACATCAGCCAGGGCAATGTTCACGAGGCGCTCGATGTAAGCGGCATAGCCGAAGCTCGCCGAGCTGCCGCAAATGCGGCCGTCGCGAAGGCCCGTGCGGAAATTGCGTCACGCGGCTTGGTTGTGACGGTCGTTCAAAACTATTACGGCGTTGCTGCGGCGGCGCGAAAACTCGACGTCGCGCAGAAGGCTGCCGCCGAGGGCGACCGCTTTCTTCAGATGACGAATGACCTTGAGAAAGGCGGAGAGGTCGCGCACTCCGACGTTATCAAAGCAGAACTTCAAGCGAACGATCGCCGCCGCCAATTGCAGGAAGCAAAGCTGGGTCTGCTCAACGCGCGACTCGACCTTGCGGTGCTCATTTTTCCCAATTTCGACGACACCTATGAACTCGCCGATGATCTCCACGCCCCGGTGACACTGGCCACCGCGTCAGAAGTCGAAGCGCGTGCCGCTCGCGATAATCCTGATATCAAAGCGGCTCTCGAAACCGTCAACGCCGCGAGTCACGGCGTTTCTGCTGCCCGTGCAGGCTACCTTCCGGGATTGGATCTCGACTATTTCTACGGAATCGACGCCACACATTTCGCAACGCGAACAGACGGAGTTTCCAATCTGGGTTCTTCCGCTGTCGCGAGCCTCAACATTCCCATCTGGAATTGGGGCGCCACGCAAAGCAAGATCAAACAAGCCGAATTTCAACGCGATCAGGCAAAGCGTGAACTCTCATTAGCGCAACGCAAGCTGCTCGCGGATTTGAAATCGCTCTACGCGGAAGCGCAAACCGCCGCCGACGAATTGTCTACGCTTCAACGCTCCGCCGAACTCGGAACGGAAAGCCTGCGGCTGACCACGCTGCGCTACAAAAACGGCGAATCCACGGTGCTCGAAGTTGTTGATGCCCAAACGACTGCCGCGCTCGCCGACGCCGCCTACGAAGACGGCGCCGTTCGCTATCGCGTGGCCCTGGCAAATCTTCAAACGCTTACGGGAGAACTGACGACGCCATGAAACTCTGGTGCGCATCACTGCTCGGGCTCATCGCGCTCGCCGGTTGCAGTCCCGCCGAGAAAGAAAAAGAGCCGGTCGTCACGGTCGAAGTGGCGCCCGCCGAGCGGCAACCCGTTTCGCAATTCGTAACCGCCGAAGCCGTCGTGTTT
>JAFAZL010000684.1 GCA_019239815.1 Acidobacteriota bacterium | reverse complement strand
TCTGCCGGAATATAGGTACCCGAAGGCCACGCAGCAGCTCGAATTTTTTCGCGACCTTCAGGCGCGACTGGGGCGGCTGCCAGGAATCGGCGCGTTGGCGCTCAGCGACACGCTCCCGCCATCTGGCGGGATGCAGGCGACGTTTCTTTCCGCGATCGAGATTGCGGGCTTGCCAAAATTCGCAAGCGGCACCGGCGGAATGGTAGGCTATCGATACATAACCCCGGAATATTTTGCGGCGCTCGGCATTCGCATCGAAAAAGGCCGAGCCTTTAACGCGCAAGACATGTCTCCCATCGGGTACCCGGTGATCCTGAGCGCAGCTTTGGCGAAGCGTCTCCTCGGGGAAGTTGATGCCCTCGGCAAACCATTTCGCTTTGCGCAACACCAAGAATGGGGAACGATTGTCGGCGTTGCTGCCGACGTCAAGAACGATGGTCTCGCTTCCACCGGCGGACCGGAGTTTTACCTGCCTTGGAGAGAAAGCCGGGACGGCTACTACCGCACGGCTCACTTGATCTTCAAGACGCCGCTCAGTGCCGCGATGATCGGCAAATGGGTGCGATCCGAAGCCGCGTCGATCGATCCTACCGTTCCGGTGACCGTCGAGCCGCTGATACTTCGCGTGCAAAAACTGGCAGAGCGTCCCAGGTTCAACGCCATTGTTCTCACGTTGTTTGCCGCCATCGGAGTGGCGCTGGCGGCCATCGGCATATATGGCGTCGTCGGATTCCTGGTCGCGCAGCAGACACGCGAGATCGGCGTGCGCATGGCACTGGGTGCCAGCCCGCAAAATATCCTCAGCATGGTGCTGTGGAACATCGGCCGCTGGACGATGGTCGGCGGCGCGGCCGGCATTCTCGGCGCATGGTTCTGCGCGCGGCTCATGAGCACGTTGCTCTTCGAGGTCGGTGCGCACGACCCTTTGCCGCTCGCCGTCGCGGCCGTGCTGCTATTCGCGTTCGCGTTATTCGCCGCCTACCTGCCCGCGCGCCGGGCGATGCGGGTCGATCCGTTGGTCGCACTCCGCTACGAATAGCGCCCGAACGCGCTACCCGTTGAATATTTAGCACAGCGACTCACATTTCGGATGCCTCACCGCCCACAAACAGCGTGCTAGAATCGGCGACGGGCGGCCGTTCAAAATTTTCATGCAAGATTTCATGCGGGCGATCGATTACAAATGACGCGCCTCTGCTCTTCACGTTACGAGCGAGAAGCGCGCAAGCTGGGCTGGACGCGCATCGCCGGGCTCGACGAAGTTGGGCGCGGCTCGCTCTTCGGGCCCGTCGTGGCTGCCGCGGTGATTCTCAATCCGAAACGGCGGATTGTCGGTCTCGACGATTCCAAGCAGATTCAGGCGGAGCGCCGCGAAGTGCTGGCTGTGCGCATTAAGGAACACGCGGTGGCCTGGGCCGTCGCGGAAATCGATTCGCAGCGCATCGATGCGTGGAACATTTATCAGGCGAGCTTGCAGGCGATGAAGGCTGCGCTCGAGCAGCTCACTGTGCAGCCCGACTACTTATTAATTGATGCGGTGAAGCTCGACGTGTTGATCGAGCAGAAATCCCTGATCAAGGGCGACGCGCGCTGCGTTTCGATTGCGGCAGCGTCGATCCTGGCGAAGACGTATCGCGACGCGCGGATGCACGAGTTGGACGCCGTCTATCCTCAGTATGGCTTGGCGTCGCACAAAGGGTATGCCACGCCGGAGCATCTTGAGGCGCTGCGAAAGCATGGGGCTTCGCCGCTGCATCGGTACTCCTTCGCGCCGGTCCGCGAATGCGGCTGCTGGGCCAGCGGCGCTGTCCAGATCGATCTGCTGCCCGATCCGATTCCCGTGCCCGAGGAATTTTCGGCTGACGCGGACTAAGCCTGGTCCTGTAACTAGCCTTCAGAACGGCAGGCAGGCTTCGATTTCTGACCTTTTTATAAAGATCGCCGCCGTTAGCCCTTCGGCACCCTTAGCTGATCACAAACGCCTTCGCCGGGGCTTCGCCGACAAGTTTCCTACTAGCAACGGGGATAACTGGTGGCTCACACCAAACTTTGGGTGCGTTGACTTGCCCTAAACCCGCCTGTAGCGTACCTAAAGCACGAACTCTGCCGGCCTCACGCCGCGCGGCGCGGAATTGCGTCGCCTGCACTCGGCGCGGACGGCTCATTGTCTGGAATTGTCGTCTGAGCTCGCGAATGGCCTATAACAAAAGCAAATACGTCGAAGCCGCACAGAAACTCCTCAACCAGGGCAAGGTCGCCCAGGCCATCGCCGAATACCAGCAGATTCTGAAGCATGAGCCGCGCGATCAGGTCACGCTGATGACCGTCGGCGAGCTGTATATCCGCCAGGGCGAAACCTTTCAGGCCATCGACTACTTCGAGAGGCTGGCGCAGATTTTTGTCGGCGACGGGTTTCTGACGAAGGCGATTGCCGTTTACAAGCGCATCGCCAAGTTGGCACCGGAAGAGATTCGCCCACTCGAGAAGCTTGCTGACCTTTATGTTCAGCAAGGCGTGATGAGCGAGGCGCGGCCGCTGTTCCTGCAACTGGCTGAGATTCACCTCAAGAATAACCGGCAGGCGGAAGCGGTATCGTTGCTGAAGAAATTGTTGGCCGCCGAGCCGGATAACCTGCGCATCCAGGTGCGCCTCGCCGATTTGTATCAGGCGATGGGGCAGAACCACGAAGCGGTCGACGCGTATATCGCGGCCAGCCAGCGCGCGCTTGCCCGTGGCGACCAGGCAGAATGCGAAAAGCTGGCCGACAAAGCGATCAAGCTAGATCCAAAAAATCTTGCGGCGGTCATTCTCAAGGCGCGGGTGCACTCGACGCAGGGCAACTTCGCGCAAGCCGCCGAAGTGCTTGAACAGGTTCCCGACCTCGAAAAGGGTGGCGAACAGGCGGAGCTGCTCCTGGATCTCTACATCAAGAGTTTGAAGTGGGACCAGGCAAGCGCGCTCGCGCTGAAGATTTTCGACGCCGACACGAAGAATTTTGGTCCCGCGCAAAAATTGGTGGAAGCGCAGCTCGAATCCGCGCAGACCGATCGCGCGATGGCGATCCTCGATCGCACGCGCATCCCCATGATAGATGCGGGCGAGCACGAGATTGTGGGCAAGCTGCTGACCGATCTTTCGGAGCGCATGCCGGGAAGGCTTGAGCCGCTGGAGTGGCTGGTTGAATTGTATGGCCGCACGAGCGATTCGTTCCGTTTGCCCGATGCTCTCGCGCATTTAGGCGATGCGTTGGTCGGCGAAAACAAGTTGGAGCGTGCGAAACAGATCTTCGAGCAACTTGTTGATCGCGAGCCCGAAAGCGAACCAGCCAAGCGCAAGCTCAACGATGTTTTGCGCCGCATGGGTTTGGTGGCGCCGGAATCCGGGGGAATGGCGATTCCCTTGGAAGATCACGCGCCTGTCGAGCTGGCGAAGCCGCCCGCCCCCAAGTTACGCCCCGACCTGGAGCCGTCTGCGCCGGAAGTGAAGGCGAAGCCACTCGCACAACAGCCAGTGCAGCCGCAGCAGCCGGTTGCGCCGGTCGAACCAGCCCTCGACGACGAAACGCAGAAATTCATCGCGCAGTCGCTCACTGACGTCGATCTCTTCGCGAGCTACGGCTTAACCCAGAAAGCCATCGGCCTGCTCGAAGCGATTTTGCGCCGCGCGCCGCGCCATACGCCGACGCTCGAAAAGCTGCTCGATTTCGTTTTGGGCGCGGGTGACGATCGCCGCACCGCGGAACTCGCCGCGAAGCTCGAAACGATTTATACCGAGCGCAACGATGCGCGCGGGGCGGAGCGTTTTGCCGAATTGCGCCGCCGATTCCAGCGCGCCGCGGGTTTGACGGACGAAGAGTTGTTCGGCAAGCCGCAAGTCGCGACACCAGCCGCGTCGCTTGCGGAGCACGACGCCGAAGCCACCGCTGTCGAAGAATTGCCGGAGCTTTCTGCCGAGCCGGCCTCCGATGCCGCCGAGTCCCAAGGCGCTGTGCCATCCTCCGAGGAGATAGTCGAAGAGCCGTCGATTGAGATTGAAGAAGTCAACGGCTTGCCGGCCGATGCGCCTCAGACGCAGCCTGTCCATGAAGTGGATTTGTCGGACGAATGGGCGAACATGCTCGAAGAGCCGGCGAACGAAACCGAAGCCGCGTCCGGTTCCGTTGCGCCTGCGCAACAAGCAGCGCCCGAATTTGAGGTCTCGGCTGAGCCGGTTGTCCATTCGGCCGTCGAGGAATTTTCGATTTCGAGCGACGAGCCGGTTGCCGCAGCTCCGGAGGCGCCCGCGCCTGTTGCTCCATCCCACGCCGGCAACGCTGCCGAAGAGTTTGATATTCCGGTCGAGACGCCCGCTGCGGAAGAAATCGAAATTCCAGTGGCGGAAGCAGAGCCGGTTCAAGAAACCGCGCCACACGCCGAACAAATTTCTATTCCCGTGGAACAGACCAAGCACGAACCGCCGATGGCCGAACCTGTGCCCCCGGCGCCAGTTGCCGCGAAGCCTTCGAAGCCCGAATCGGAGTTTGAGGTCGAGCAGGACTACGAATTGGTGCTTGAACCAGAGCCGATCGTACCTGCGTACGACCAACGGCCGCCGGAAACTCCGATTGTGCGGCGTGAAGCGGAGCCAGTCGCGCAGGATGCCGCTTCTGGATTGGCGTCGGATCAATTTTTGGCCGATCTGGCGAATGAGATCGATCAGCTTGGCATTGGCGAACTCTCGCCAGAGTTCTCATCGGCTCCGACCGCGCAGCACGAAGCGCCGGCGCCTGCAAACAGCAACGCCGGCACCGGGCAAAGCGAGATATCGCAGATCGAAGTCGGCCCGCTCAAAGAAGTTTTCGAAGAATTCCGCGCGGAACTCGGCGAAATGGGAGCCGAAGAGGAAGATCTCGAGACGCACTACAACCTGGGTATCGCCTTCCGCGAAATGGGTTTGCTCGAAGAAGCGATCAGTGAATTCCAGAAGGTGGCCAAGGCCGCCGAAAACGGACGAAAGTTTCCGTACACGATGCAGTGCTATACACTGCTCGGTCTCGCGTTCATGGATAGCAACCAGCCGTCGATCGCGGCGCTGTGGTACGAGCGCGCGCTGAGACTGCCAGCCGTCGAACCGGAAAGTGCGCTCGCGTTGCGGTATGATTTGGGTGTGGCCCAGGAATCAGCGGGCGAATCCGACGCAGCACTCAAGAGTTTTTCACAGGTCTACGCGGTCAACATTGATTATCGCGACGTGGGCGAGCGCATCGCCGCTCTGCAAAAGACAACCCGGTAGTGATTCCGCGCTCATGAACTGCGAATGGATTACCCGATGAATCGGGTTCTGAGCGCGGTCCTTGTTGTCGTGTGCTGCATGATGGGTGCGGTGTTGTTTTACCTGCCGTGGACGGGCATATGGGAACAGAACTATTTCCTGTCGCATTTTCCATCGTTGATGCCAATCCTGCTGCATCCGTCGTTTCGGGGCGCGGTGAGCGGGCTTGGAATCTTGGATATTTTTCTGGCGATCCGGATGATCAGTTCCGAAGGCAACGCCGCGCCATCCTCGAGTGTGCGACCACAGTAGTCTGGTAGTCCGCCGGTGCTCGATCGCGAAAATCCAATTTTGTGCTACGTGACCGATCGGCAGAGTCTTTCCGTCCGGTTAGAAGTTGCTGAAACGGCGCTCGTTGAGAAAGTCACGGCGATTGCGGCGGCGGGAGTCGATTGGGTGCAGGTTCGCGAGAAGGATCTACCGGCCCGCCGCTTGGCTGCGCTGACGCGAGAGGTGCTCGCGCGGACCCGATCATCGGGCTCGAACCGCGCGCAGCGGATCATCGTCAACGATCGCGTGGACGTGGCCGTCACGGAAGGTTTGGACGGCGTGCACCTCGGCGAATCAGGCTTGCCGGTTATCGACGTAGCGAAGTGGGCGAAGAGGACCGCATGCGGCGTGGTGATCAGCGATCATGGTGCCGCGTCGCAATTCCTCTTCAGAGGGAACGGCAAATTTTTGATTGGAGCGTCGTGCCATTCACTCGAAAGTGCGAAAGCAGCGGCGCGCGACGGAGCCGATTACATTTTTTTCGGGCCGGTGTTCGCGACTCCGTCGAAGGCGCAATTCGGCGAGCCGCAGGGCGTAAAAAAGCTTGCTGAGGTTTGCGTCGCGGTGCCCGTACCGGTGATTGCGATCGGCGGGATCACCCTCAAAAACGCTGGCGAATGCACGGCTGCGGGCGCAGCCGGCATTGCGGCGATTCGACTGTTTCAGGACGCCGGCGATCCTGCAGAAACTATATCGGCGCTGAGGGAATCGCATCGATAACTCAGCGTCAGTTCTTGCCACGAAACTAAGATTGGGATTCGAGATTTCCATGAGGGAAGGTTTGACGAACGAGCGATGAAACTTAAGTTGCCAGCCGGTAGATTTGCGGCGTACTTGTTTGACTGCGACGGGACGATCGCGGATTCGATGCCATTGCACTACATCGCGTGGAAGAGCGCGCTGAGCAAATGGAATTGCGATTTCGACGAGAAGCTGTTCTATGCGTGGGGCGGCATGCCGACCGCAAAAATCATCTCGACGCTCAACGAGCGGCACGGGCTGAATATGGTCGTCGAGACCGTTTGCACGGAGAAAGAAAATCTGTACTACGAATTGTTGCCGCAATTGAAAGCTATCGCAGAAGTTGTCGAGCATATCAATGCGCAGCATCGACGGATTCCGTTTGCGGTCGTGTCGGGCGGCACACGCGAATCGGTGGTCGCTTCGCTGACGGCGGTGAAGCTGCTCGACAAGTTCGACGTGTTGGTTTGCGCCGGTGAATACAAGAAGGGCAAACCCGATCCGGAACCATTCTTACTGGCCGCCGAAAAGTTGGAAGTAAATCCGAAAGAGTGCCTCGTGTTTGAGGACACCGAGATGGGCATCCAGGCTGCGACGGCGGCCGGCATGGCTTCGGTCCGTGTCCCTGCTCCATGGGAGCGTGGGATCACGTCGTAGAAATCTTGTTATCGGGCGCGGGCTGGGGCTACCCGGCTTCTTGTGCCGCGTTTGCGCTGGTAGAGTTCTCGGTCAGCGGCTTCGAGCAAATCCTGCACGCTGCGTCCGTCATCCGGAAAGATGCTGATGCCGATGCTGGCACTCAGGCGGGGCTCTTCCCTCCGTGCGGCGAGCGCGTGTCCGATACGGCTGGCGATCTGACGCGCCATTCCGGGATCACCGTCGACCAACAGAACTGCGAATTCGTCTCCTCCATAGCGCGCCGCAAGATCGGTAGCGCGGCACTGTTCCTTCATCACTTCGGAAAGCCTTTTCAGCGCGCGGTTGCCGGCGAGGTGGCCGAAGCGATCATTGATCGTTTTCAATTCGTCGAGATCGAGCAGCAGCACGGCGAAAGAGCGATTGCTGCGTTCGCCGCGACGGATTTCGCGTTCGAGCGAATCGAGAAATTCGCGATAGTTTGCAAGGCCGGTGAGTGCGTCGTGCGTGGCCTGATACTGAATCTTTTCTTCGCTTTTCTTGCGCTCGGTGATGTCGAGCCCGGCGCCGATGCAGCCGATGATTTCTCCCGAGGGCGCGCGCAGCGGCTCAAGGTGAAGCTCGAAGGTGCGGCTGTTGCGCCTGTACTCAAACTGCGACGGTACGCCGCGCAGCGCTTCGTAGTGCTGGACGATGGGTGTCGTGTGGCGGTCCGAGCATTTCAGATATTCATAGACGGATTTACCAGGGAGTTCCTCGTTGCGGATTTTTGCGCCGCCCAGGCGCGCGCCAAGGCATGATGTGATGCGCAATTCCTTGTCGGTCGTCCAAACGACCATCGGCATTTGATCGATCAACAATTTCGCGTGTGTTTCGCC
>JAFAZL010000634.1 GCA_019239815.1 Acidobacteriota bacterium | reverse complement strand
TTAATGTCATCGGGCCTGACGGCTTGAACATCGGCGACACCGATCAACGCTCGAAGATCGGCACGTTCAACATCGCGCCGACCTGGACGCACCTGATGGGAGCGAACGCTGTCTTCACGCTCGGCGCGTACGTTCGTGGAGATCAGTACAACTATTATCCGAGCGACAATCCGTTTGCCGATCTTGGTCCGATCAACTCCGAGACGATTTCGCAGAGTCGTCGGCTGACCAACGCCGGCATGCGCTCTGACTACTCGTGGGTGAAAGGCATTCACAACGTGAAGGCCGGTATCACCTACCAGCAGACGTTTCTCAACGAGAACGACGCGTTCGGCATCATCGACTCGAACTTGCTTCCTTCGACGCTCGATGCGAACGGCAATCCCTGCTTCAACGCCAGCACCGGCGTCGCCGTTCCAGGGACGCCATGCGCGACTTTGCTTCCGATCGACCTGACGCGTGGCGGAAGCCTCTTCGATTTTCGCGGCAGCACCGATGTGAAAGAACTATCGATGTATGTGCAGGACACGATCACGAAAGGCGCGTGGTCGTTTAACCTCGGTATTCGCGGCGATCTCTACAACGGCCTTTCGTCCGCTCGCCAGGCCGAGCCGCGCGTCGGCGTCGCTTACAACATCAAGCCGACGAACACCGTGCTTCGCGTTTCGTACGCGCGCACGCTCGAGACGCCATTCAACGAAAATCTCATCATCGCGACAACTGGCTGCAATGTACATGTGATCGCAGCGCTGATACCGTGCGTGCCCGCGAATTCGCCCGCGGGTTTCCGCAATGAGTTCCACGCCGGCCTGCAGCAAGCGTTCGGCAAACATCTCGTCGTCGATGGCGAGTACATCTGGAAGTACACACACAACGCGTACGACTTCAGCGTGCTCGGTAACACACCGATCACGTTTCCGATTGATTGGCACAACTCGAAAATCCCCGGCTTCCTGTTGCGGGCCAGCGTGCCCAATTGGCACGGCTTCAGCGCGCTTGTGGTGATGTCGAGCGTCGCTGCGCGCTACTTCCCGCCACAGGTTGGTGGACTCGGCGTTACCGTGGGCCAGAGCGGCGGCGTCTTTCGCATCGACCACGATGAAAAATTCAATCAGACGACGCACCTGCAATATCAGCCGCTTAAGCGCGGGCCCTGGGTCGGCTTCAACTGGCGCTATGACAGCGGGCTCGTTGCCGGCTCTGTGCCGGACTACGCGACGGCGTTGACGTTCGACGCCGACCAGCAGGCCGCGATCGGTTTGTTTTGCGGCTCGACGTTCGCTACGCCGACCAGCCCGATCCTAAGCTGCTCCGCAGGCACAAACCGCGGCGCGACGCGCGTGTCGATTCCCGCCGACGGCACCGAAAACGACGACAAGAATCCGCCGCGAATCTCTCCGCGGAATCTGTTCGACCTGGCCGTCGGCCACGACAATCTGTTCAACGGCGATCGCTACAAGTGGAGCCTGCGCTTCACGGTCGTCAACCTGACCAACAAGGAAGCGCTGTACAACTTCCTCTCGACCTTCAGCGGCACGCACTTCGTCAGCCCGCGCGCGGAAACTGTCGAGCTCGGCTTCCACTTCTAGCAGTCTTTGGCAATAAAAGCTGAATGAGGCATCAGTCCGGGCAAGCTGGGGCGCAGCGGTGCTGCGCCCCTACATGTTCGTGGTGGAATCAATCAATGGAAATTCTATCGGCGCCGGTTTGGTCGCGTCATCGCTGCCACGATACAATGACGCTCGGAGCGGCACTTCGAAGCAGGTGAGGGGACGAAAGCTGTTTGAACCAATGCAGAATCTCTGAGGAGCTGCGGATAGCCAGCCTGTGTGCACGGCCTGTCCCTTTGGCTTCCCGGCCGATGACCGAAGCCAAACCCCGCGCGCGCCGCGTGGACGGAGGAACGGGAAGCGAACGGGGCAGGGAAGCCTAACGGTTGGCTCGTGGCGCCCACTTAATTCAGAGGTTCACGGCCTAGTCTCCCACGGCCAAGCAGTCCGCTCCTTTTGCTCAGCGTCAGGGTCAACGCCGTTTCACAGCGCGATACCAGGGGACGGTGGCCGAAGCCGCCGACAGCATTCATCTATGCACATACTTTTTATCGGGGACATCGTCGGTTCGCCGGGGCGCCAGATCGTGCGCGATCGCCTTGCCGACCTGATCAGCCACCGGCAGATTGATCTCGTCATCGCTAATGGCGAGAATTCGGCGTCCGGCTTCGGCATCACGCCCAAGATTGCCGACGATCTGCTCTCGAACGGCGTCGACGTCGTCACCGGCGGCAATCATAGCTGGGACCGCAAGGAAATCCTGGAGTACATGCCGCACCAGCCGCGTCTGCTGCGGCCCGGCAATTTCCCGGAAGGCAGCCCAGGCAGCGGCACGTACATTGGAACCGCGAAGAACGGCGTGAAGTTCGCCGTCATTAACCTTCAGGGCCGCGTCTTCCTGCCAGCGATCGACGACCCCTTCCGCAAAGTCGATTCCGAGCTCGCCAAACTGCCCGAAGACGTCGCATTCGTCTTCGTGGACATGCACGCCGAGACGACCAGCGAGAAGATCGCGCTCGGCTGGTACCTCGACGGTCGCGTCTCCGTCGTCGTCGGCACGCACACCCACATCCCGACTGCCGACGCGCAAATCCTGACGGGCGGCACCGCCTATCAATCCGACGCCGGCATGACGGGGGATTACGACAGCGTGATCGGCGTGAAGAAGGACGTCCCGATCCTCCGCTTCACCCGCAAGATGCCGACCGAGCGGATGAGCCCGGCCG
>JAFAZL010000529.1 GCA_019239815.1 Acidobacteriota bacterium | reverse complement strand
TGTGATGCTGGCGATTTATGGCGGGCCGCAGAGATGGGCCGCGGTCGGCGCGGCTGCAGCGGCTGGAGTCGCCGGAGTGTTCGTATTCAAGGCGATCAAGAGACTGAGCGCACGTCCGCGGCCTTGCCAGTTGGAGCCGCATTGCTGGTCGAGAGTTTTGCCTCCGGACAAATTTTCGTTTCCGTCCGGGCATACGATGACGGCGTTTTCAGTAGCGCTGGTCGTTAGCTATTTTTATCCGGGTTTAGAGGCGCCGCTATTTTTTATGGCGATTAGCATTGCGGTGTCGCGCATTGTTTTGGGGATGCACTTTTTGAGCGATGTGCTGGCTGGGGCGGTGTTGGGCGTGGCGCTGGGATGCGCTTCGATAACGGCGTTTGCGTCGTTTGGGTTGGCGTAAGATGCAGAAATAGGGATAAGGATTGCAGAGCCAGAATTAGGTCCGCGCTGCGCGCATGCGTTGTGCGGGCTTTTTATTTACGGTTGGGCGGCGAACGCTTTGGTTTCAGATCATGTTGAATCTAAATCCCGCGATCTATGAAACGATCGCGGCTACAGGGTGGCGGCGCGACGCTTTGCTTTCCGGATCGGGAGGGGATAGTTAAGGTTGAGATCCTTCGGCCTCCTTCGGACGCCTTAGGACGACAAGCGCGATCAAAGTGGAGGTGTAGAAAGATTAAGCCCGCGTAGCGTTTTCGCTGCGCGGGCTTTTTGTGTGAGACGTGTTGACGCCGGGCGGGGCAAGCCCGGCCCCTACAAACCCACTGCTACAGCGGTTTGGGGTGGGCGGCTAGGGCGTCTTTGAAGGCTTGCAGGTTTGATTTGTCGACGATGGCGGTGCCGGTGTCGACCCATGAGGGCATCGACGGGGCTGGGGCGGTGCGCCAGTCCTTGAATTCGTGGACGACGTTGTGGTGCAGATCGTCAAGGAAGCGAACGCCGTAGAAGGCCATGACGTAGGGTTTCTGGGTGACGGTGGCGTTGATGCCGCCGCGATCGATCCACGAAAAGGTTTCGGGATCTTTGTCGAACGAAACGATTGCGATCTTGCCAGTCAGGTCAACGCGGTGCAGCGCGTCGGCGACGCCAGCGCCGCCGGAGGCTTCGAGACAGATCACGCCGTCGACCTTCTGCTTTTTCTGAATCAGTGCGGAGATGCCATCGTACGCTTGGCGCGGGTCGCCTTTGTCGTCGATCGTTTGCACAATCTTGATGCCGGGAGCCTTCTTGAGCGCTTCGTTGACGCCGCGGACGCGTTCGTCGAGGTTCGGTTGACCCGGAATCGTGACGATGACGATTTGACCTTGGCCCTTGAGAATGTCGGCCATGCGCTTGGCGCTCTCCTGGCCAGCCTTGAAATTGTCGGTCCCGATGAACATGATGCGCTTGGATTCTGGCGAGTCGGCGTCGATGGCAATTACCGGAATGCCGGCGGCCACCGCAGCGCTGATCGGGTCCTTGAACATGTCGGCGTTCGAAACTGAAACGAGAATCCCGGCAGGATGAAGGGCGACGGCTTTTTGGAAGGAATCGAGTTCGTCCTTCGGAGAGAGCGTTGTGGGGCCGTCCATTTCCGCTTTGACGCCCATGGTTTTCGCGGCGTCGAGCAGGCCGGCTTGCGCTTCTTGCCAGTAAGGGATGTTGATGTTGGCGGAAATGAAGTAATACTGCTCATCCTTTTGATGGTACGGCTCTTCGCATGCGACCAGGCCCACGCTCAAGACGACGAGTAGAAGCGCGGTCCATCTAATATGGTGTTTCATACGACGTTCTCCTTTACGCATGTCCGGCCCCGGAAGAGAAAATCGACGGCTGGGATTTGGAAAACCTAGAGAGGTTTTCTGGAGGGGAAGACTATCACAAGAGAGAGGTTAGGGATGCGGGATAAGGCGGAAATTTGAAATTGGAAAATTGAAATTGGAGTGGCGGACGTGATTAGCCGAGCGAGGAGCGGGCGAGTGGTGGTGGAGATTTCGGTGGAGAGTATCGAGCGGGCTGTGGCGGCGGAGCGAGGCGGAGCTTCGCGGATTGAGTTGTGCGGTTCGCTTGAAATTGGGGGAGTGACGCCTAGTGTGGAGTTGATGCGTGAAGCGCGGGCCTCGGTGTGGGCGCCGATTTTTGCGATGGTGCGGCCGCGGGGCGGGGACTTTGTTTATTCGACGGCGGAGTTTGAGGAGATGCGTGCGTCGATTGAAGCGGCGCGTGTAGCGGGGATGGATGGAGTTGTGTTGGGGTTGTTGCGGCGCGATGGTCGCGTCGACGTTGAGAGGACGGCGGAGTTGATTCGTGCCGCGGCGCCGCTGCCGGTGACGTTTCATCGAGCGTTTGATGAGAGCGCGGATTTGTTCGTGGGGCTGGAGGATGTTGTGGCGACTGGGGCTTCG
>JAFAZL010000501.1 GCA_019239815.1 Acidobacteriota bacterium | reverse complement strand
TGATCTTTTCCTGCTCCGCCACGCCCTTCAATTCCTGACCGGCCTTCGTGTGATCTTCCACCATGCGTGCACCAAATTTCTTGACCGACACCGCTGTTCCCTTTTGTTGAGCCAATTGGCCAAATTTAACTTCAGCCATTCCGCCTTGCGCTGCTTTCTTCGCAAACTGCGCGTCACTCACGATGCTCTGCTTTGCCGCTGACGCAGATTCCTGGTGAGCGAGCACGGCCCAGCATCCCAAGAAAGTGCAGAATGTCGTCACGGCGGCCACATAGGACGCCTTTACCCATGGATTGTTCCAGTTGCGCGTAAACACTCCGTTCCTTTTCGCGAGCGAGTGACGCAACGATACCGCCGCCGGGAACTTGCACCATCCAGACATGTCTGTAGAAAGACGCAGAACGAAATCGTAGAGGATTTCGGAATGTAGCTTAGGAAGTTCGCTGGCGGGGGCCACCCTGCAGCGCAGCTATCCCCGGCGCAGAACCAGGCAGCTCGCGATCATGTCGTGCAGTGCCTGCCGTTTCTCCGTAAACCCGGCCATGATGTAGCCGATAAATAGCGGAATGAGGCCGGTCACGATCTTGGCAAAATGACGACCGGTAGCCCGCAAGAAGGTAACGCGCTGCCCAGCCATGTCAGTGACAATCAAGCCCAAGGCTCTCTTTCCCGCAGTGCCCTGCCACTCGGAGCTCTCGAGGAGCGCAAAATAAAGCCACGTACCGAAGAGACCCACCCCCACGCAAAGCAGGATGAAGAGTGCAAACGCGGGAGGCATTCCATTCTCGAACGGGTCCTGATTGCGCGGGAGACTCGCGATCATGCCACCGATACCCAGCGCCATGGCGCCACCGATCAGGATAGGAACCGCAAAAACACCCAAGACAATCATGTCGATGCAATAGGCTAGGACGCGCAGCCAAAATCCGGCGTACATCACCTGCGATACCGGCTGAACATACACGGCTTGCCCCGAGACGACATAGCCAGGAGGAGCCACGCTGGCGGGCCCCGGCGTAGCCAACGGCGCGCCACCTCCGGCTGGAGCCAACGCAGGCGTCAGTCCAGTTTGTGCTCCGCATCGGCTGCAAAAGGTGGCGCCATCGGCCAGATTGCTCCCACACTTGGAACAGAACACGTTACCCCCTTTGCGATTACGGTGTTTGCCAACAGCCGATACCGATCTTCTGATTGCTTGGCGAATCCTACGTGGCGTTTTGCGGCGGGTCAATACAAGCGTATCGGAGCGTCATTGGGTTCATTGGCCCAACACAACTCAACCTGCTATGCTGCGCGATCAACCAAGCTAATCGAGGGTCCGATAATGCATCGACGCTTCGCTTTCCTATCTATCTTCGGAACGCTTCTGCTCCTCACAGCAACAGTTTTCGCTCAGGACGCCGCAAAACACTTCTCCGGCAGCGCGTGGTGGGCGCACGTTCAATTCCTTGCCGACGACAATCTCGAAGGCCGCGAAACTGGCAGCGAAGGGTTGCGCAAAGCCGAAGCTTACGTAGTCGATCATTTCAAGAAAGCCGGACTCGAGCCCGCCGGCACAGACGGCTACTACCAGCCCGTGAAATTTGTCTCTCGCGAAATCGTTGAGGGCGAATCGTCGGCCTCATTGATCTCGGGCGGCAAAGCGCAACCGCTCGTTCTGGGAGACGACGCGTTCTTTTCGACACGCGTGAATCTATCCCCGGATGCGATTACCGCAAAGCTGGTTTTCATCGGCTACGGACTCAAAATTCCCGAACAGAACTACGACGATCTGGCCGGTCTGGACGTGAAGGGGAAAATTGTCGTGTACATGAGTGGATCCACCGCCGATACGCCTGGGCCTCTGTCGGCGCACTACCAGACCGGTTTGGAGCGCTGGAAAGCGCTCAAGGCAGCAGGCGTCATCGGCGCGATTTCGATTCCGAATCCAGCGTCCATGGACATTCCTTGGTCCCGCATCACGTTGAGCCGCACGCATCCGTCGATGGATCTGGTCGGCAAAGAATTCGACGAAACTTCGGGAATGAAATTGGCATTGATCTTCAATCCAGCGAACGCAGAAAAGCTCTTCGCCGGCTCGGGTCACACATTCGCCGAGATCGCCGCACTCGGCAAAGACAGGAAGCCACTACCGCGTTTCCCACTGGCGGTTTCGCTGAAGGCGCACGCGACGGTGAAGACCAAAGACGTCGAGTCCGCAAACGTGATCGGTAAACTTCCCGGCAGCGACCCAACACTCAAGAACGAATACGTAGTTCTTTCCGCGCACGTCGATCACGTCGGCGTCGGAGAGCCCCTCAACGGCGACAAAATTTACAACGGCGCAATGGACAACGCCTCCGGCACCGCCGCGCTGATGGAAATCGCTGCTTCATGGAAAGATCAGCCCCATCCAAAACGTTCGCTATTGTTTGTCGTTGTGTGTGGGGAAGAAAAAGGACTACTCGGCTCGAAATATTTCGCGTCGCATCCGACCGTTCCGGAAAAATCGATCGTCGCCGACGTGAACATCGACATGTTTTTGCCGATCGTTCCAATCAAAGTTCTCAAGGTGCAGGGCTTGGCGGAGTCGAACCTCGGCGACCTCGCTCGCAATGCCGCGCAAGCTTACGGAGTGCGCGTGCAAGCCGATCCGCAACCTTTGCGCAACGCTTTCATTCGCAGCGATCAGTACAGCTTTATTCGCCACGGCGTGCCGTCCGTAAAATTGGATCTCGGCTTCGATCCGGGCTCGACCGACGAAGCCATCTTCAAGGAATGGCTAACAGTGCGCTACCACGCTCCGTCTGATGATCTCTCGCAACCGGTAGACAAAGCTTCTGCTGCAACCTATGAAGAAATCCTGCGCCAACTCTTGACCACGATCGCCGACACAGAAGCGCGGCCCCAATGGAACCCCGATTCCTTCTTCCGCCGCTTCGCACACTAAAAAACCGTCACCCAGTCACCGCTCACTCCCTCAGCGTCCGCATCGGATCCGCCTGCGTCGCCCTCCAAGCCGGCAAAACGCACGCCGCCATCGCCACAATCATCATCGCCACAAACGCCAACCCAAACGCCGCCGGATCGCGCGGGCTCACCCGATACAACAAATCCCCCATCAGCCGCGTCAATCCGAGCCCCGCCGCCGCGCCAACCGCAACTCCCACCGCCGTCAGCATCACTCCCCGCATCATCACCAGCCGCAACAAATCATATTGCCCCGCTCCCAACGCCATCCTCAGCCCCAATTCCCGCGCGCTCTGCGACACCGCATACGCCATCACCGCATAAATCCCGATCGCCGCCAGCAACAGCGCCAGCCCGCCCAGCGCGGCCAGCATCGTCACCGCCGCCTGCTGCGTCTCCGTCGCCCGGCGCACCACTTCCTCCATCGAGATCAACTCATACGGCGCCAGATCCGCATCCAGCGCCTTCACCTCTCGCGCCACTTCCGCCGAAAGCGTCTGCGGACTCGCCCCACTTCGAACAATCAGCGTCGCCGACACCGCAAAATTCTGTCGCAGCGGCACATAAAAGAACGCCTTCGGTATCTCGCGCACGTTTCCGTACTTCGAATTCTTCGCCACGCCGACAACCGTCAACCATCGCCCCTTCACCTGCATGCGCGACCCGACCGGATCGGCTCCCTTCCAATATTTCGCCGCCAACGTTTCATTCACCACCGCAACCAGCGCCGCATTCTCATCGTCCGCCGTCGCAAACTCCCGCCCCGCTGCCAGCGGAATTCCGATCGTTCCGAAATAGCCCGGCCCAACCTCGTTGTACTCCAACGTCTCGTGCTCACCCGGCGGCGGCACATAACCGTCTACCGCGATCTCGCTCGACGAATAACTCTTCACGCCCAGCGGCGCCAGTCGCGCCAATGCCGCCGACTCCACTCCCGGCAGCACCCGCACGCGCTGCAGCAACTCGTCGTCGAAACTCTTCGCGCGCGGAACGTCGTACCCCGCACCGGTCAGCGCCAGCGAAGTCACCAGCACATTTTTCGTCGAAAATCCCGGATCGATACCGCGAAGCCGCTGCAAACTCTTCACTACCAACCCCGTTCCCACCAACAACAAAAAACTCAGCGACACCTGCACGATCACCAGACTCGATCTCGCCCACGCTTTTCCGCGCCCGCCGCCAACCACCCCCGCCATTTCGTTCTTCAGCGCCGCGGCCACATCGATCTTGCTCGCCTGCACCGCCGGAAATAATCCCAGCAGCAGCGTCGTAAACACGCTTACGACCGCGCACGCACCAAGCACGCGCCAGTCCAGCGCTCCCGGCAGATACATCGAGACTCCCGCGCCTGTGGGGAAAAGCAGCACCAACGCCTGCTCGCTCCAATACGCCACCACGAGCGCGCCGCAACTCGCCAGCGCCGACAAGATTAATCCCTCGGTCAGCATCTGTCGCAGCAAACGACCCCGCCCTGCTCCCAGCGCAGCCCGCACGCTCATCTCGTGCCGCCGCCCAAACGACCGCATCAGCAGCAAATTCCCCACGTTCGCGCACGCAATCAGCAGCACAAACACCGCCACCGCAAACATCAGCTCCAGCGTCGGCAACAGCGACCCCGCGTGATTGAACGGCGTCTGCCACAGCGCCCACAGTTTCATCCCGCGCCCGCGATTCGTCTCCGGATAGGTCGCCGCCAGCCGCGCCGCGATCGCCGACGCTTCCTGTTGCGCCTGTTGCCGCGTCACGCCCGGCTTCAACCGCGCAAAGGACTCAACCCATCGCGCGTCCCGATCCGCCAATTTGTATCCGCCCGCTTCGAACGTCTCCTCCATCGAAGCCGGCACCCAGAACTGCATCGCCCATCCCACAAACGTGCCGCGAAATCCTTCCGGCGCAACGCCCACGATCGTGTGCATCACTCCATTCAACCGCTGAGTCTTTCCTACAACCGCCGGATCGCCCTTGAACATCCGTTGCCACAACTCATAGCTGATCACCACCACCGGATGCGCGTTGCTCCCCGCATCTTCCCCACTCGTAAATCCCCGCCCCAGCGTCGGCCGCACACCAATCTCATCGAAATAATTCGCCGACACGATGCTCCCCGGCAGCGTCTCCGCCCGATTCCCCAGGTTCAGCGTCGTACCCATGATTTTGCTGACAAACATTCCGTCGAATAGCGTGCTGTTTCTCTGCAAGTCCTCGAAGTCCGGCCACGAAAGTCCCGTCGGCCCGTTCTCGCCTCGCGCCGTCCCCGACAGCGCCACCAACCGCTCCTGATGCGCGACCATCGGGTACGGCCGAAACAACACGCCCTCCATCGAACTGAACACCGCCGCATTCGCCCCAATCCCCAGCGTCAGGCAAAGCGCCGCCAGCGCCGTGAACCCCGGACTCCTCCGCAGCATCCGCAATCCGCCGCGCAAGTCCTGCCGAAAATCATCCAGCCAGCGCATCCCCCAGTGATCGCGGGTCGTCTCCTCCGCCATCGCCACGTTTCCAAACTCGCGTCGTACGGCGTGTCGCGCATCCTCTTCGCTCTTCCCTGCCTCACGCTCTTCACGCTCCGCCTCCCACAGGTGCGCATCAATCTCTTCGCTCAGCTCTTCATTTCTCCGCTTCCCCCGCAGCCATCTCCAGTTCATGGCTCAACCTCCCGCCCCGCCGGACGTAGCACACCCGCAACCGCGGCCGTAATCCGCTCCCAGCGAGACACTTCGCGCCGCAACTGCTGCTTCCCTTTGCTCGTCAGCTGATATACGCGCAGCCGCGGTCCCGTTTCCGACGGCTTCCACTCCGCTTTAATCCATCCGGCCCGCTCCAGCCGATGCAGCGCCGGATATAGCGACCCAGTATCCACCCGCAAGATCTCCCCCGAATTCGTGCGAATCGCCTTGCTCAGCGCATACCCGTGCCGCGGCCCCCACTCCAGCGTCTGCAAAATCAGCAGATCCAGCGTCCCCTGCAAAATCTCCGTCCGACTCCGATAGTTCGCCTTGCCCATGCAGCGCCCCGCCTCCGTCACTCTCACCTAAGTAGGACGTCTACATACCACAAAACGTAAGCAAAGAATATGGCGACGTCGCGACGGAGGCAGGCGACAACGGAATGCGCGCGAACTCGGCGTGCGCTTTGAAGATGCACAGGGTAAGTTTTTTGGTCGGAGACTCCGCCGCGACTTGGATTCGCGAAGGTTGTTTCTACACTCGATCCAAAATCGAAACCATTCTCAACCCAACCATTGCGGGTTGTGAGCGGTACCGTCGAAATTGGTCGTCGTCTTATAGCCCTCGAACTTGCCGTCCTTCGCGCTATCCGCGGTCTTCGCGAGCAACTCCGTCACCTGCGCCTCGCCCAGCGGCTTGAACGATCGCGCCGCGTTTAACGACGATTCGAGAATCTCCATCGAATCGCAACCAGTGATTACAACGCTGGTCGGCAGATTCATTGCGTAGTGCAGGCATTCTTCGGATTTCACAACGCCGCTGCGCAGAATCCATCCGCTGCCCATCGGCTTCATCCCAAGCACGCCGATCTGCTTCTGCACCAGCACCGGCAGCACCTTCTTGCCGAAACTGTTGAAGTGCGCGTCCATCACATTTAGCGGCATCTGCACGCTGTCGAAATGAAAATTGTGCTGGTCCGCGGTCTCTAGCATCTTCAAATGGATGTCCGGGCTCTTATGTCCGGTAAAACCGATGTAGCGCACCTTCCCCGCTTTGCGCGCTTCGACGATCGCTTCCATCCCCGCGCCGGCCGCAAATACTTTCTCGGGATCGCCCGGCCGAATGATTTCGTGAAATTGCAGCAAGTCGATGTGATCCGTCTGAAATCGTCGCAATGAATCTTCGAGCTGCTTCGTCGCCGCTTCGCGCGTGCGACCATCGATCTTCGTCATCAGGAACACACGCTGCCGATAACCATCGCGCAGCGCCTTTCCCATGCGCACTTCGCTCTCGCCGCCGTTGTAATCCCAACAGTTGTCGAGAAACGTGACACCGTTGTCGATCGCGCTACGGATAATCTTGATGCTCTCGGCTTCTTCCTTCTGCACACCGATGTGAAACCCGCCCAGGCCCATCATCGAAACCTTTTCGCCGGTTTTGCCCAGCGTTCGATATTGCATCCCCGTTTTAGAATCGACCGCCCAAGCTAGATCAGCCAGCGCGCCAGCCGTTCCAGCTACGACGCCCGCCCCGACGGTCATCCCAACGAAATCCCGCCTCGAAATCTCTCGTTCGTTCAAATCGCGTTTCTTTTCGTCATGCATAACCCACTCCTGCGAAAAAATGAATACCCTTCCTGCTTTCGAGTTTTTCTCTTCCCTTTCGACTTTCAACTGTCGACTGTCGACTCGCCTTATCGCTATAATCCACCCACTTTCGTGGATGTCAACTTTGTCGATAGCACGAAACGTCGAGGTGCCCATGCGCAAGCGATATCTTCCCTTCATCACATTCATCGCGGTTGCGGTCGCACTCATCGTCACAGCGACCAACAGTCATTCACGCCCGAAACCGTCGTCGTCGAAGGGCTTGCTCGTCGTTGCCAACCAGTTCGAGCACACCGCGCTAATCGTCGATCCCGACGCACGCAAGGAAATCGCCAAAATCTCGGTCGGGGTCAACGGCCACGAAGTCGCCGTCAGCCCCGATGGCAAATACGCCTACGTGCCGATCTACGGCAACTCAGGGGTTGGGAAACCCGGCACCGACGGCAGCACCATCGACGTCATCGACATCGCCGATCGTAAGCTCGCCTACACGATCGACCTCGGCAAACCGCTCCGTCCGCACAATCCCGAGTTCGGCCCCGACGGCAATCTTTACGTGAGCGCCGAGCTTTCGCAATCGATCGACATGATCGATCCCAAAACGCGAAAAGTCATCGCCGAGCTCCCCACCGGTCAGGACGAATCGCACATGTTCATCATTCGTCCTGGGCCGGACAACCCGACGATTTACACGGCAAACGTCCATGCGGGCACCGTCAGCGTCGTTGACATTCCAAGCCGCAAGCTGGTCACGACCATTCCCGTATCGAAGATTGTGCAGCGCATATCGATCGAGCCAGATGGCTTGTACGTCTTCACGCACGATCAGGAATCGCCGCGCATCGTGGTGATTGACCCGCTCTCTAATGCGGTCTCTCAATCAATCCCGATGCCGGAGACCGTCTACGCATCCGAAGCGACGCCGGACAATCACTGGCTCATCTGCGCCGGCATGAAGGGCCACATTTTTGTGGTCGACCTGCATACGCGCAAGCTGGCGAAGACTTTCGACGCTCCAACCACGCTCGGCAAGGTGCTGATCCGCCCCGACGGCGGCGTCGCCTACATTTCGTTCCTCGCCGCCGGAAAGATCGAAGTCCTCGATCTCAAAAACTGGAAACTCGAAGCTCCCATCGATTTGACGCCTGGCGTCGACGGAATGGACTGGGTTCCTTCCACCTGACAGCAATTGCAACCCGAAGCTAAAGAATTTTCTGCTACCCGATTCACTGAATCATTGTCATTCCGAGCGAAGCGAGGAATCTGCTGTTCATCTGATCTTGGCAAGTAATGACACATCGAGCGCGCCATGCACATCGAAGAACTCCGCCAACACTGCCTAAGCTTCCCCGGCGTCACCGAGCACGAAATCTGGCAAGGCGATCTCACTTTCAAAGTCGGCAACAAAATGTTCGCCCACTCCGTGCTTGAAGTCGCGCAAGTCTGGCTCTCTTTCAAAGCCACCGACGAAAGATTTGCCGAATTGGTCGAGCGGCAGAATGTAATTCCCGCGCCCTACTTGGCGCGAGCAAAATGGGTCGCGCTTGAAACCCGGGAAGCGATCCCAGCCACGGAACTGCGGGAACTCTTGCGCGAAGCTTACGATCTGGTCGTCGCGAAATTGCCGAAGAAAATACAGGCGAGCCTGGCAGCGAAATCGCAGGCGAAAACGAAGAAGCCGGTGAAGAGTAAAAAGCAAAATAGCAAGCGCGGCAAGCGACGCAGCTAGTACGACTGCGAACTTCGCGGCAGCGATTTCAGATAAGCGATGATCGCCTTCGCGTCTTCATGTTTCATGTGGTAGATGTGCATTGGCGGTCGCAGTTCTTCGCCTTCCGGTCCAGTCCCCTTTTCAAGCACGCGCTCGCCCTGATCTTCCGTGAACGTCGGCCAACCCGCAAGCGCTGGCGCGTGATCGGCCCAATTCGGGATCGGTGCCACGGGCCGAATCCAGATCGGCGCACCAGCGAGCCACGCGTCGTGGCGCAGTTCGCCGCGGTCGTTTCTGGGCGTGTGGCACTCCGGGCATTTAGCCACTTCCTCGACGAGATAGCGGCCACGCTCGACATCGGCAGTCGCAGGTTTGTTCGCCTGGGCAGTCGGCACGCTCGATGGCGACGAAGCGGAATGCTCGACTGCACCAACCGAAGCGACTTCCACCTTCGGCGATGAATCTCCAATTTTGACCGAACTCGTCGCCAGCGCGCCGAGCGTGATGAAGATCGCGAATCCAATGAACCAGACGCCGAAAGGTTTATCCATGCAAATCTCTCTCAGTAGGTGTCGTTTCGGGTGGGTGTCGATATCAATGGACATTGGTATCGCGGAGGCCCGCTATGATGAATCCCGTCCATTCCACAACATCGAGATGAATGAAAGGTTAGAGGTGCGCTAAAGTGCGAAGGCAGGATCCAGCTTTTCGGATCAGGCAATTGCAACGCGGCTTCGCCATGCGCGGATTAGCTTCTCGCAAAAACGTAGGCAAATGCCGCCGGTGCATCTCAAGATCGAATCCCGGTTAGCTCCCAAGCCTTGAAACAACGACACCAGTGCATCGCAACACGTCCTGCAATTCCATAAAGTGTTTCTCTGAGAGGGAGCGGCGTGTATACCGTATGATCACAAATGATTACAGCATCGGCACGGTGGCCGACAGCATCTCTGGGAGCCGAGTCTTATGGGCGGTCTTCGTCGTCGTATTCGAGAGGAACGTCGTCTTCCAGTACTTCGTGGGTCACGACTTCACCCTCTTCGACTCCGGCGCGTTCGACCCCGCTGATGATTCCCGCCTCAAACGACTGCCCTTCTTCGAGTAGCTCGTCTGCGCTCTCCGAGTCGACATCCTCGACGCTGGAAATCCCCTGGAGGTCGCCGCTGCCTGCTCCGGCCCTCGCCACGCGCGAACGCCCCTTCGGGTGCACGATCTCGACTTCCTGATTCTCGCGCAGTTCTGTGTCGGAGTCGGATGATCCTCGACGCGGCGCAGTCCGCCCTTTCAACACCGTCGTCGTCTTCGCCACAGATCTTGCTTTCGCCGCAGCCTTCGACTTTGCTCGCGCGGTGGACTTGAGCTTAGCCTTTGCGGCTGGAGCCTTCGCCTTGGCTTTGGCTTTTGCCTTCTTCGGCGCCGCCTTCGGTTTCTTCGATTTTTTGGGAGCTGCTTTTTTCTTAGCCATGCGGGGGAGTCTAGCACCAGCCCGTTGAACTGCAAATACATCAATCTCTGGGAGGCGAGCCGCCCCAAAAGCTGGGCAGGTACAACGCGTTAGAGCTTCTCGAGGTCGACGAACTCCAATTTCCAGGGCTTCGCCCCGAGATCCAGTTTGGCTACGGTTATCGGCAAAGTGAAACGGCGCGGCCCCGCGCTCCCAGGATTGATATAGAGCACGCCGTTCTTCTCGCTGCGCAGATATTTGTGAGAGTGCCCGCTGACAACGATTTGAAATCCGGCAGCCAGGGGGTCGAGATCGAGGGCATGCACATCGTGCAGCACGTACATCGAAACGTCGCCCGCCTGCGCGACCGCCGTTTCCGGCAATTCCCGACGAGCCCACGCTTCACTATCAACATTGCCGCGCACTGCGACGACCGGCGCCAAGTTGCGCAACTCCGTCAGGATATCGGGATCGCCCACATCCCCGGCGTGCACAATCAACTCGCTGCCACGTAGAGCTGTCAGCGCCTCCTCACGCAGCAGCCCATGGGTATCCGATATCAGTCCGATTCGCGTAGGAACTTTGCTCATCCAAAAACTATATCGCGACGCTGAGCCCTTGGTGACACGCATTCAGGCTTCCTCACAAGGACGAGAAATGAATGGAAAGCTCCTTCTGCTGCTGAATCTGGCCCTGTCGTTTTATCTGGTGGGTGCAATCTGGGCCGTCGAAGTCGACATTTTCCGGTCCTGGAAACTCGTCGATCCGAAAGACTTTCGGACCGTCCAATCGATACACTGGCGCAAACTCCCATACTGGGTTTTTGTCCCGCTCGCTTTAGCGCTCCTTGGATCCATTTCCTTGATCTGGTGCCATCCCGACATTTCGCCGGCCTGGGCAGTGTGGGGAAACCTCGGCACACAAATCGCCTCGCATCTTCTCACCGCGCTCTTTTGGGGCAGGTGGCAAGCACAACTAAGCAAAGACGATCGTGGTCCGGCGAGTCCCTATTTGTCGAAGATCCTCGCCACGCACTGGATTCGTACTCTGCTCATCAACGCGTATGCGTTCATACTCCTTGCGTGGACAATTCGCGCGCTGGCTTACGGCTGATCTTCCCCAAAAAAAGAGTGCAACCGATCGGAATCCAGTGAATCCCACAAAACGAAACAAGTGACGAAGGAGGTTTCTGTGTCCCAAAAAGCCAGCGCTGTTAAACGCGCTCAAACAAGCGAACCGCGTCCTCATCAACCGGGGCAGGAGGTTTTCAAAACTATCTTGTCCGAAGATGTGGATTGGAAACCGTTCCCCGCATTTCCGCCCTCCGTCCGGCTGGCCGTAGTCGTCGGCCATCCGTCGGAACCTGGGCCGTATACAATTCGGGTCAAAGCGCCCCACGGCGTGAAGCTCATGCCCCACAAGCATCCGGAGGATCGAGTCTATACCGTTATTTCCGGTGTCTTTTATGTCGGGCTTGGAGAAGAATTCGACGCGAACAAGTTGGAAGCCTATCCCCCGGGCGCCGTGGTAGTTCTCCCGGGAAACACGGCCCATTTCCACTGGGCGAAATCCGGCGAGTACATAACGCAAATCACCGCGATCGGGCCGCTTGGACTCGAGTACCTCAGCCCAAAGGACGATCCGCGAAACAACAACGCATAGCTAAAAACCCGAGCCAGCACTTGGTGAGCGGAAAAGAACGGACG
>JAFAZL010000235.1 GCA_019239815.1 Acidobacteriota bacterium | reverse complement strand
ATTCGGGCGGAGCACTTCGGTGCTTCGCCCGTTTTTTTTGTTCGCGTATTGTGTCGTGGGACACGGGAGTGTTGGTCGGTGAGGAGCGCTTGAGATTCTTCGGCGTCCTTGGGACGCGCTCAGAATGGCAGACCTGTCGGAATGGGGAGTTACTACGGGCCCTCTCCGTCGCGAGCCAACGAATAAGTATCTCGTCTATGCAAGGCCGCCGCTGACCTGGATGCATTCACCGGTGATCCAGCGGGCGGCGTCGGTGGCGAGAAAGCAGACGACCGAGGCGATTTCTTCCGGTGTCCCGAGACGGCCGAGAGCGGTGCGGCGGATGAGCGCGTCCTTGTACTCCTGAGGCGTGTCGGAGGCGAGTTCGGTCTCGACGAAACCGGGGAGCACGGTGTTGATCGTGATGCCGCGCGCACCGAGTTCCATCCTGTAGCAGCGGGCGAGTTGTTCGAGAGCGCCTTTAGACATCTGGTAGACGGCAAGGAGGCCGGTGATCTGAGCGACGTGCGAGCCGCAACTGGAGATGTTGATGATACGGCCGTTGTTGCGCATGTGGGGGACAGCGGCCTGAATGGCGAACAGCGGGCCGCGGGCGTTGACGGACATGGTCCAGTCGAATTCTTTCTCGGTCATGTCGGCCATTGCGGTGCGGTTGCCGACACCGGCGTTGTTGACGAAGATGTCGAGCGCGCCGAACTTTTTGATCGTTGATGAGATGAGTTGCTGGACGTCGGAAATGTTTGCCATATCGGCCTGGATCGCTGCGGCGCGACCGCCAGCGCGCTCGATTGATGCGACGGTTTCGGCGGCTTGCGCGGCGCTGTCGCGATGGTTTACCACGACCGAAGCACCTGCAGCGGCGAGCGATTCGGCGATGGCGCGGCCGATGCCGCGCGAGGCGCCGGTGACGATGGCAACTTTGTTGTCGAGGGAGAGAGTCAGGCTCATATTTTCGGGGATTCTAAACTATTGAGAGCGCTTGGCGGAGGTCTTCGATGAGGTCGGCCGGGTCTTCGAGGCCGATGGAGACGCGGACCGTGCCGGGAGTGACGTGGGCTTTTTCGAGTTCGGCAAGGCTCATGTTGTAGTGCGACGTGTAAGCGGGAAGCACGACGAGTGATTCGACTCCGCCGAGACTGGCGGCGAGCAGGAAGAGGCGGACGCTGTCGCAGAACTTGCGTGCGGCGGCGAGGCCTCCTTTCAGGTCGAAGGCGAGCATGGAGCCGAAGCCGCGCATCTGGCGTTTGGCGAGTTTGTGATCGGGATGTGACGCGAGTCCGGGATAGTGGACGCGCGCGACCTTCGGATGTTTTTCCAGATATTTGGCGATAGCGATGGCGTTTTCGCCCTGGCGCTTTATGCGCAACGCGAGCGTCTTGATGCCGCGGCTGAGGAGGAAAGCGGCCTCAGGGTCCATCGAGCCGCCGAGGTAGATGACCATGTGCTGGATCTTGTCCATCCACGCGCAGCTGCCGGCGACGGCGCCGGCGATGACATCGGAATGACCTGCAAGACCTTTGGTGGCGCTATGAACGACCATGTCGAAACCGAGGGAGAGCGGATTCTGAAGGATCGGCGTGGCGAAGGTGTTGTCGATGATGGAGATGAGGTTGTGTCTTTTGGCGAAAGCGATGGCTTTGCTCAGATCGACGAGGCGCACAGTCGGGTTGGTGGGCGTTTCGATGTAGAGGACTTTGGTGCGTGACGTAACGAGATTTTCGATGCCGGCGAGATCGGTTTCGACCTGGCGTACGGTGATGCCGAGACCGGGAAAGACGTCGCGCATGAGCCGATAGGTGCCACCGTAGAGTTGCGCGGAGGAGATGACTTCGTCGCCGCCTCTTAGAGCGGCGAGCAAGGCGTGCGAGATGGCGGCCATCCCGGACGCGGTGACGACGGCAGCTTCGGCACCTTCGAGCGCGGCGATTTTACCTTCGGCGATGGCCAGCGACGGATTGCCATAGCGCGTGTAGATGTAGGCTTTGCTTTTGCCTCCGGCCCAGCGCTTCATTTCCGCGGTGGAAGAGAACGTGAAGGTCGAGGTGCGGGAAATCGGCGCACTGACAGGGCCGCCGATGCCGTGGCGGTTGCCTTCGCCGGCATGGATGGCTTGGGTTTGTGCTCCGAGAGGGCGCGCAGCGGGCTTCGCCTTAGTCGATTTTTTCGCGGCAGCGGTTTTCATGATGGCGTCATTTTGGACTTGATGCGCGAGGCGGCAAAGCACCAAATTGGCGACGGGCGCAAACCGAGATCAAAGGCAAAGACGGCAGGCGATATTCGCGGCTTGCGAAGTGCGTAACAGAGGTATCGTTTCGGCGTAGGAGTGTGTGCGATGCCGATGCTCGGGATGTCTACGGTGGGCGTGTGGGTCGGGCGCGATGTCACGCCGTTTGAAGCGGCCCGGGACTTGTGGATTTTGTTCGCGTTTTATTGGCTGGTGTCAGCGCTGAAACGGAAGAAGACAAAGCAGCGCGAGGCGATTGGACAACGGCTCGCGTATATCTTGCCGCTCATCGTCATGTTTTATGTGCTGTACAACCCGCGAATCGAAATCCCATGGCTGGCTACGGATTTTGTGCCGCGTACCCTCGCGGTGCAGTGGGCCGGCGTGGCGGTCATGGTGTTCGGGTTGGGGATCGCATGCTGGGCCCGTGTGCACTTGGGAACAAACTGGAGCGGCGTTGTAACGCTCAAGGAAGGGCACGAACTGATTCGCACGGGTCCATACCGGAATATACGGCATCCGATCTATACCGGGATTCTCATTGGGTTTTTGGGGTATGCGCTTGTGGGTGGGCAGGTATGCGGGCTTTTTGCGATGGTGGCAGTGTGGTTGTCGTTTTTTATAAAGGCGCGACGGGAAGAAAAGTTCCTCGCGCAAGAGTTTGGGCCGAAGTTCGAGGAGCATACGCAGCATACGGGAATGTTCTTGCCGAAATTTTCATAGTGGGATTGCTACCAGGCGGAACAGGCCCGATTTGAAACTCGCGCAGGTTCGCGGTGCGATTGTTTCAAGCTGGAACGCGCCATTTCGCTGCGAATGCGGTTCTGCGTGATGTGGATTGTGTTGGATGTTGACGTGCTTCCCGCGGAGGCATGGAACGCCAACACATTTTGTTTTCGTGGCGCATTGGAAGCACTCGATACGTTTTCGCGCTTTCGCTTTTGTTGGTTGCCGGACTTGGATGTGCAAACGCGTCACGCGCGCAAAGCGAAACGCTGAACGTCTCGCGAGTGGTGGATGCGAACGCGATTGAAGGCGGATTGAGGGCGCATATCGCCGCACTACCGTCGGCGCCGACACCGAAAGTCGAGCCTGCCGCCAGCGTGACGATTCAGGCGCAACCACAAACTCAAATTGCGAGCGAGCGTAAGCACCGTTTCTATTCGTTGGGTAGGTCTGCATTGACCTATGGGCTGGTTCAGGGAGGCGCCGAGATCTTCGACGGCCTCACCACTCGACATTTCGTTGATCACTGTAGCCACTGCTTTGAGAACGACCCGATGTCGCGGCTCTTGCTGGGGACGCATCCCTCGTGGGGCAAGATGATTCCAATGGGGTTCGCGGAGGCGACGGTCTCAACGTATTGCTACCAACGAATGAGCCGCTCGCCGCACCGGATTCTTCGAACGGCAGCTCCGTTCTTGCCGTTGGGATTGACGGCGGTGCATGTCATTGAAGGCGCCCGAAATATCACACTGAAAAATAGATATCGCTGTGCCGATCCGGGATATGTCGTGGTGGGATCGGTTTGCGTGCCGGCGCCACTGCCCACGCTGGTCGGCACTCCAGATACTGGCGGTACCGGTTTC
>JAFAZL010000875.1 GCA_019239815.1 Acidobacteriota bacterium | reverse complement strand
CCCATCGTCAGGAGTTCTTCGTAAAAACCGCCAATTTGGCGCGCACGATCGACGAAATGAATCTCAAGGATCCAATGTCGCTCCTGTCCGTCCGCATCTACCCCGCGCATGCGCATCGGATTGTCCGGATGGACGTAGAGTGAAATCTTGTCGCCGGGAATCCGCTCGTGCGGGAAATGCCCGATCAAGTGGCCCGCAATCGGCCCGCCGTATTCCCAGCCGTGCTTCGCTGCAAGTTCATGCGCGTAACGGTAAAGTTCGTCCGCCTTGATTTCGGGATGATCCTTGAAATATTGCTTCCCTTCGGCGAAGCCCTTTTCAATGTCGTCGCGAAGCTTCAACTTCACCCGATCGGAGCCAATTACAAACGTCCGGCCAAAATCCGCTTCCCATTCTTCGAAAACCGGCCCGAGGTCAAGAAACAAAATATCGTCTTCTCCGATCGTCAGATCGGGTGGATTTTCATCGTAGGGCGCCAGCGTGTTGCGGCCAGCACGCACGATCCGCTTGTGCCAGTACGTGGAAACCCCGTACATCTCTTTCGCGAGGTCGTAAATGTCCTGGTTGAGTTGGCTTTCCGGAATGCCAGGGCGGATGAGTCCTTTGGACTCGACGGCGTGGAAGAGGTCGTTCGCTTTCTCTTGCGCTTGCAGTAGCGCGGCGGCGCGGCTGTCTTCGAGTGTGTTCATGTCTCTAGACTAGCACGCAAGCACGCACCGAAAACGCCTCGCTTATGCGCTGGCTTTGGCGAATCGCATCGCGACAGAGTTCATGCAGTAGCGCAGGCCCGTTGGTTTCGGTCCATCGTCAAACACGTGCCCTAGATGGGCCTCGCAGAGACGGCAAGACACCGCCGTCCGCGTCATACCCAAGCTCAGATCGACCGACTCGATGATGTTTTCCTTCGCGATCGGTTGACAGAAACTCGGCCAGCCCGTACCCGATTCGAATTTCGTCGCCGAATCAAACAGCGCGTTGTCGCAGCAGATGCACCGAAACACGCCTTTGTCGTGAACGTTAAGCAAATCACCTGTGAACGGCCGCTCCGTCGCCGCGCGACGCGTCACTTCAAATGCCGCGGGAGAAAGTTGCTGCTTCCACTCCGTTTCCGTTTTCACCACACGAGCGACGCTTTCTTTCGTCGTGCGCGTTCCGTCGTCCTTAAAGCCGATGATCGTCACCATCTTCGGCGCGCCCGCAGCCGCTGCTTCGGCGGAGATTGGCTGTCGCCCCAACGACCACATCCACGTCGCGCCTACCGCGGCCGCGCCAACGCCAACGAGAAATACGCGTCGCGTCACTACTCTGCTCGCGGTCGAAGAATCATTTGTTGCACTTTTGCTGGAGCTCATTTTCAACCTCTCTTCCAACTCACCCAAACGTGAACGCAAATGCCTGCACGCCCGGATCAAGAAACTCAATCTCAAACGTTCGATCTTCGACCGCGCCTTTTTGCCGAATAAGCTGATACAGCCGATATTCCTTCACTTCTCCAGCCCCGCTCTCATCCGTATCAACACCGTGATCCGACCCCGGCGCAGTCCCATCGATCTTCACGTGAAACCGAATCGGCTTGCCGTTCTTCCCCGGCCCGAGAACAAGATGCAAATCGCGCGCGTGAAATCGGAAAATCACTTTTCCAGGTGCGGTGGTCAACGTCGCGTGCTCGCCGCTCACATTCCAATTCCCGACGAGTCCCCATTGATTGACCGTCGGCCGCACCGGCGCACTATAGTTTTGCGCCTTATCCTGCTTGATCGCTTCCGGCGACGCGTAGTGCTGCTGCCGCTCAAATCCAATATACGTTTCAGGCGAGGCGACATCCTTCGAATCCGGCGCAGCCTGAGCGCCCGCCCCATTCACCTGCACAAGCCCCGCGGTCTTCAGACTTCCGTCTCTCTCCTTCAACAACTGCTGAATCACTTCTTCCGACTCGTCATACTTCCCTTCGCCGAAATGGTGATACCGAATCTGCCCCGTCGCATCGATGAAGTAGTGCGCCGGCCAATATTCGTTGTGAAACGCATTCCAGATCGCGTAGTTGCTGTCGACCGCCACCGGATATGTGATCTTCAAATCGCCCAGCGACTTCTGCACATTCGCCACATCTTTTTCGAACGCGAACTCCGGCGTGTGCACGCCGATCACAACCAGCCCATCGTCCTTATATTTCTCCCACCACGCCTCGACATACGGAATCGACCGCAGGCAATTGATGCAGGAATACGTCCAGAAATCGATCACGACCACTTTGCCTTTAAGCTGCTTGCTCGAAAGCGGCGACGAATTGAGCCATTTCACGGCGCCGTCCAGACTCGGCATCGGGCCTTCACGCTTTAAGTCGATTGGAGGCGCCGCTGCTTCAACGGTACTCGCGTCGCCGCCATCTATCTTCGCGCCCGCCGGGTGAAACCGATCCACAAGCTTTTGCTCAATTCCAGACGTGCTCGACAGCGACAATCGCCGCAACACACCGGTGTCCCATCCCATTGCGATCGCAACCACTCCCACCAGCACCGCCACACCCAGCCCCCGCCGAATCCACTCCTCCGCTCCGAGCGATCGCTTCATCGCCGCGAAAACCTTGTTCCCCGCCAACAACGCCAGCGCCAGCGAAGCCGCCGCCCCCGCCGCAAACGCCAACAATAAAAATGTCGTATGCGCACTCGGTCCCTGTAGCGCAGCCCCCGCCAAAATCAATCCAAGAATCGGCCCCGCGCACGGCGCCCACAAAAGTCCCGTCGACACCCCCAGTAACAACGAGCGACCTACGCTCGGCACCTGCTGCGAATTCTGTCCCTGAACATGCCCGCCCAACCGCACAAACGGCCGACTC
>JAFAZL010000762.1 GCA_019239815.1 Acidobacteriota bacterium | reverse complement strand
GCTCGGGCGATATCGCTCGGTGTTGTATAGTGTTTTGAGATCGACGCGGCGAGCGCCCAGCGACGACGCTGGCAGCGGCGCATGCGCATAACATCCGTTCTGCACCGCGACCATACGGCCTGTGACGCCCTCAGCGAGCATTTCAACAGCGATATTCGCGTACGTAATCGCAACGAGTTGATCGATCGCGTCGGGTTCGCCCGAGCGCAAATCGTACGTCAGGTCGCTGATCATGATTTCATCGCCAGTGCGGCGCCGAATTTCTTCTCCGAGTGCTTCTCCGATGTCGACCTTCTTGCGATGGCCGTAGGCATCCGCCTCGCCATACTCGGTGACGGTGCCTTCCTTCCACGTCGCGCCTTCCGAAACGATCACGACCGCGTAGTGACTCAGGTTTTCGCTCTTGTCATGCGACAGAATTTCGGCGACATGATCGAGGTCGAACGGATACTCCGGAATCAGGCAGCGGGTCGAAGTGACGTACGCCGTGTACAGCGCGGTGAATCCGGCGTCGCGGCCGAAAATGCGAAACACGCCGATGCGTTCATGCGAACCCAGCGTAGTGCGCTGCCGAGTGATCAATTCTTTCGCGCGCGTGATCGCCGTAGAAAATCCGATGCAATACTCCGTGCCCTGAACATCGTTATCCATCGTCTTGGGAATTGCGATCACGGGCATCCCGGCCGCCGACAGCGCTGCCGAAAAGCTCAACGTGTCGTCGCCGCCGATCGTCACGAGGCAGCCGATGCCGAGACGATCCAGGTTCTCCAGCACGATTGGCGTGAAATCGTAATGCTTCCCGTCGAACGGCAGTTTCTTGATCCGCTCCGGGCTGATGTGTTTCGGAATTTTGTTCTCCGCCATTTTCCGCGGATTGGTGCGCGACGTGTGCAGCACGGTGCCGCCTGTGCGATCGATCGTGCGCGTGTTGTCGCGTGTGAGCGGCCGAATGTAAATCGGATCCTCATTCGAGTCGGCCATGTGCGTAAGGCCTTCCCACCCTTTGCGAATGCCGATGACCTGACGGCCCATTTCTTTCGCGCGATAGACGACCGACTTGATCACGGGGTTCAATCCCGGGACGTCGCCGCCACCCGTCAGGATTCCAATATTGTTTTTCGCAGCCACGTAGTGCTTCTCCTCACCATAAGGGATTGTCCGGCGGGGCGTCCCCCCAAAGCCCAAGCCCGCCCCCGCGACCCTACATAATCGCACAACGCGAGCGCTGGGTCCGATTTGAAAAAATTGTGGCAGCTATGAGGAAAACTATTTTCAAAACGCGGAATTGTGGCTAGATTATGCCTTCGCTGAGGTGAACCGATGGCGGCAACTGGGGCTCCTGCGGCTGGAAGCGGTTTCGGAAGCACGCTGCGCCGCGACGCGTGGTGGGTCGAAGTCTTACCGGTCATTGTGTTGTTAGGAGGTTTCGGGCTTTACGCCACGCTCCGGGCCTTTGAGGGAAAATTCTACGAGTGGGGACCCTATCTCTCCCCGTTTTACTCGCCGCTGATCGACGCGAATCATCGCTGGTGGAAATGGTCACCGGCGATTTTGATTTTGGGGGGGCCGCTGAGTTTTCGCGCCACCTGCTACTACTATCGCAAGGCATACTATCGCGCGTTTTTCGCCGATCCTCCGGCGTGCGCTGTCGGCGAACCGAAGCGCTCCTACAGCGGCGAAACGAAGTTTCCTTTCATCCTGCAAAATCTTCATCGATACGCGTTGTATCTCGCCATCGTGTTTCTCGCATTTTTGTGGAAGGACGCTTACGACGCGTTCTGGTGGGACGGAAAATTCGGCGTGGGTGTCGGCACACTCGTGCTCCTCGTGAATATTATTTTGCTCACGACGTACACGTTGTCGTGCCACTCGCTCCGCCATCTCGCTGGCGGAAAACTCGATTGCTTTTCGTGCGCGTCCTTTGGCAAGCCGCGCTATTCCGCTTGGTCGTTTCTCACACGTTTGAACGAGCGTCACATGCTATTTGCGTGGATGAGTTTAATCTCCGTTGGCTTCGCTGATTTTTACATCCGCATGGTTGCCAGCGGCGCATTTCATGACGTGAGGATCTTTTGAGCTCCGCGGCGCAATCGTTCGACCGATTTGAAACGCATGAGCACGATGTCCTGGTAATTGGCGCAGGCGGCGCCGGACTGCGCGCGGCGATTGAAGCGCTTGCTCAAAGCGTGAGCGTCGGCGTCGTCAGCAAATCGCTGCTCGGCAAAGCGCACACCGTGATGGCTGAAGGCGGCATCGCCGCCGCGATGGCCAACGTCGATTCCGCCGATGGATGGAAGCCGCATTTCCGCGACACGATGCGCGGCGGCAAAATGCTCAACAACTGGCGCATGGCGCAGTTGCATGCGCAAGAAGCGCCCGAACGCGTCCGCGAGTTGGAACATTGGGGAGCAATCTTCGATCGCACCGCGGATGGAAATATTTTGCAGCGCGCGTTCGGCGGACACACCTACAAGCGGCTGTGTCACGTCGGCGATCGCACCGGGCTCGAGATGATTCGCACGTTGCAGGATCGCGGCGTGCAACTCGGCTTCGACGTGTACATGGAGTGCACGATTGTCCGTTTGCTGAAGGATGGCGATCGCTGCGCCGGCGCGATCGGCTACTGGCGCGAACAAGGCCGCTTCGTCGTTTTCAAAGCGAAGTCCGTGGTGATGGCGACGGGCGGTATCGGCAAGGCCTGGCCGGTCACGTCGAATTCTTGGGAATACACCGGCGATGGCATGGCGCTCGCTTACGAAGCCGGTGCGGAATTGATGGATTTGGAATTTGTGCAGTTCCATCCGACGGGAATGGTGTGGCCTCCGGGTGTGCAGGGAATTCTGGTGACCGAAGCGGTCCGAGGCGAAGGCGGCATCCTGCGCAACAGCAAAGGCGAGCGCTTCATGGAGAAGTACGATCCGAAGCGCATGGAGCTTTCGACGCGCGATGTCGTTGCGCGCTCGATTTACACCGAAGTGAAAGAAGGCCGAGGCACGGAGCACGGCGGCGCGTACCTCGATATTTCGCACAAGCCGGCAGAGTACGTGAAGAAAAAGCTGCCAAGCATGTATCACCAGTTTAAAGAACTGGCGGACGTCGATATCACCAAAGGACCGATGGAAGTGGGTCCGACATGCCATTACGTGATGGGCGGGATTCGCGTGGACGCGGACACGGCGCAAACGACGCTGCCGGGACTGTTCGCGGCGGGCGAGTGCGCGGCAGGATTGCACGGCGCGAATCGTCTCGGCGGGAACTCGTTGTCGGATTTGCTCGTGTTTGGGCGGCGCGCTGGATTGGCCGCAGCGAAACATGCGAAGGAAGTTTCTTCACCAACGCTCGATCCGGCGCAAATCGATAAGGCAGAAAAATACGCGCTCGAGCCGTTTCAGCGGCAACACGGCGAAAGTCCGTACGCGATTCACCGCGATTTGCAGAAGACGATGCAGAGCCTGGTCGGAATTTTCCGCACACGCAACGACGTCGAGCAGGCATTGACGGAACTCGAGAAGCTTAATGAGCGGTGGAAGCTGGTCAGCGTTGAAGGTTCGCGGATGTTCAACCCGGGCTGGCATCTCGCGCTCGACCTGCACTCGATGCTGCGCATTTCGGAAGCCGTTGCGAAGTGCGCGCTGGTGCGAGAAGAGAGCCGTGGCGCGCACAGCCGTATCGATTTCCCCGAAACCAGTCCGGAGTGGGGGGCGAAGAACAACATCATCAACCAGGATTCGAGTGGAGCGATGAATCTGCGCCAGGATCGAAAGTCGGATTTGCCCGACGAGTTGAAGCAAGTGCTCGCCGAGGATGGCGGCAAATGAGCGCATCCGCTTCCATTCGGCGAAGAGTGATACTCGATGATTTCACGTCGCGCTCGACTTCACCCTTGACGCCGCGAACACGGCACACGGATAGTCGGAATTATGGATACTCCGTGGAAAGCGCTGGCGCCCGTTCAGCCGGTACGCGAGTACGTTGTGCTGCTGAGCTATCTTCCGCTGAAGAGTTTTTTAAAATTGCCGATGTTCTTCCGCTACTCGGTGCAGATCAACGCGCAGCTTCGCGCGACTCCGGGAGTGATCGGCTACACGATGCGCGCCAAACTTTTCACGCGCCGATTCTGGACACTTTCCGTGTGGGACAACGACAAAGCGCTGATGGAATTTGTTGCCAAAGTGCCCCACAGCGAAGCGATGAAGAAAATCGCGCCATACATGGACAAGACGAATTTCTGGAGATGGAAGCTGTCCAGTTCCGAAATTCCTCCGCGTTGGAACGACGCGATGCGTCGCGCAACAAAGAACACGTAACTGACGACTTCGTCCCTAACTTCGCGAAGTGTTTGGAAGAGGAGAGCTGACCGATGGCCGAAGCGATCCTAAACGTGTTTCGCGGAAACAAGGATGGCGGCGAGACGGTGAACTATAAGGTGCCAATCGCGCCGGGCATGGTCGTGCTCGATGCGCTGCACTATATTCAAGGACATCTCTCTCCCGATCTCGCGGTGCGTTGGAATTGCAAAGCAGGGAAGTGCGGTTCCTGTTCGGCTGAAGTGAACGGGCGCCCGCGGCTGACGTGCAAGACGCGCATGGATACGCTGCCGACGCATGAGCCGATCACGGTGCGTCCGATCAAGGCGTTTCCGGTCATCAAAGATCTGGTGACTGACGTTTCGTGGAATTACAAGGTCAACAAGAAGATTCCACCGTTCCAGCCGAAGAAGGGAACGGATTGGAAGTTCTATCAGGAAGATGCGGATCGCGTTCAGGAATTCCGGAAGTGCATCGAGTGTTTCCTGTGCCAGAACGTCTGCCATGTTTTGCGCGATCACGATAAGAAGGCGCAATTTGGTGGACCGAGATTTTTTGTGCGCGTCGCGGGGCTTGAGATGCACCCACTCGATGACGGCGATCGCGTGCCATTGTTGAAAGAGGAGTTGGGGCTTGGGTATTGCAACATCACGAAGTGTTGCACCGAAGTTTGTCCCGAAGAAATTCACATTACGGACAACGCGATCATTCCGTTGAAGGAACGCGTTGTTGACCGATATTACGATCCGCTGGTTTGGATCGCGCGGAAGATTGGCGGCAAGTGATGTTTCTCGCGTTCGGGGTTGCTCGTCGTTTAATTTTTGAGTAACGCGATGTGCTGAGATACTTCGGCGTCCTTCGGACGCCTCAGGACGACAGCGTTTTTCATTTATTGATGCTGGAACGTAGTTGCCATGACGAGATTCGCCGCTAAGTTTCGGCTGCTGCGTTGCGGCTGGTTTTGCGGCTAAAAGATCCGCGAGCGATCGTCCCAGATCAGGAGGATCAGATGGATCTGAAACTGAAAACGATCTCCAAGTCAGGGATTGGCGAGGCGATCGCCAAGGCCGAGTTGTACCGCTACCTCAACGAACCCGAAGAAGCTGAATCAATCTGCCGCGATATTCTGGCTGCTGATCCGCAGAACATGCTCGGCCTGCGAATGCTCGGGCTGAGCATCACGGATCAGTTCGAGGGAAGACCTTCGGATCGATACGGCGAAGTCGAGAGAATTTTCGATGAGCTGAAGGATCCCTACGAACGGGCTTACTACACGGGACTGCTCTGCGAGCGGCGCGTCAAGGCGCAGCTTCGCGCGGGGCGTTCGCCGCATACACTGTTGCCGCTGCTCGAGAAGGCGATGCAGTGTTTCGCCGATGCGGAGAAGATTCGGCCTGCCGGCAACGACGACTCGATCTTGAGATGGAATCGCTGTGTGCGGCTCCTGCAAAGCGAGCCGGATTTTGAGTCGGAAGAGGCGGCGTCGCTGGATGCGTGGGATAGCCCACCGAACTGAAACCAGTGATTGGTGATTAGTGACCGGTGACTGGTGTTCGGAAGCATCAAGCTCGTGGTTGACGCCGGGCGGAGCAAGCCCCGCCCCTACAACACCTCGGCAAGAAGGCGCGAACCGTCGAATGGCGGCTGACTCCCCTCCCCCCTGGTGTTTTTTCGCAAGGATTTCATTCTAAAGACGTTACACGTCGCATGGTGTCAAGGATGTGATTCTAAAGACTTTAGGCTCGCGAATTAGGATGATGCCCTGAAAAGGAAAAAGGCTCGGCTTTTGGCCTTTACTTGTTTTGGATGATAACCGAATTGATAGCACTTGTCAAGGTGGGATCGATGGTTGGTAGGTGGTTCTTAGTAGTGCAGATCGGCGATTGCAACGGCTGAGCGAGCGTCGTTACGGTGGAGGTGCTCCACCTCACAAACCGCACCCTCAGAAACCTAGGGTGCGGCACCCGGTGTCGCGGGTGTTCGAACTTGGTATTTTGCGATTCGAATTGGCTATTTCAAGACGGGGAGCACGATGGCCGAGGGGCTTTGTTTGGAGTGGTAGATGCGTTCGGTGGCTTTTTGGAAGTCGGATGGTGTGGCTTCGAGGATGTTGATGAATTTTTGGGGGTTGCGGTCGGTCAGGGGGAACCAGGAGCTGTGGATCTGGATCATGATGCGGTGACCGTGGCGGAATGTGTGGTTAATGTCGGGCAGGTCGAAATCGATCGCGGTCGGTTGATTGGGGACGAACGCTTCAGGCTTTTCGAATGAGTTGCGGAATTTTCCGCGGAAGGGTTCACCGCGGACCATTTGCTGGTAGCCGCCCATTTCGAGGTCCTTGGGATTTGGCTCGGGGTTGGGGAAGTCCATCGGATAGACGTCGATCAATTTCACATCGAAATCGGAGTCGGTGCCGGAAGTCGAGACCCACAGGCGTGGCGAGACGGCGCCTGCGACGGTGACATCTTCCTGGAGCGGCGCCGATTGGTAGACGAGGACGTCATCGCGGCGCGTGAGGAAGCGCTGGTCGGCATCCATGTATTCGCGGGGGACATCCGTGGTAATCGCATTGATGAACGGGACGGGGTGTGCGGGGTCGCTGATGTACTCGTCGTACGCGGATTTCGAATCGTCTGCGGTATCGGTGAGTTTGCCACCGTCGTGTAGATAGAGCGTGCGCTTCTCGGTTTTTGGCGGAGGCCACGCATCGTATTGGCGCCAGACGTTTGTGCCGGTTTCGAACACGTAAGCGGTAGGAAGCTTCGGGTCGGGCGCGTCCTTTAGATGTTGGCGAAAGAAGGGAAGCAGGATCTTGCTGTTGTAGAAGTCGGAAG
>JAFAZL010000957.1 GCA_019239815.1 Acidobacteriota bacterium | reverse complement strand
GCTTGCCTTCGCGCATCGCAATGGAGGTGGGCGCGAGCACGCCGGTCAATTCGTTGCTCTCGGCGTCGGTCTCACCGAGAAAATTGTCGGTCTGGAGGCGGCCTAAGACATCCTGGCGGAGGTAGCCGGTGATGCGCTCGGCGCCATCGTTCCAGTAGAGAATTTTGCCTTCGCGATCGACGACGTAGATAGCGATGTTGAGATTGTCGAGGATGCCACGAAAGAGATCGATTTCTGAGAACTGCGCCATTCGATACTCCGCTGCTGTGGAATGGGCAAATTGAGTTCCAATTGTTCAGGTGAGAGACAGAGGGCAGAGCGCGGTTTTGGCGAGATTTGGTGGATGGTACCGCGATGGTGGGGAGAGGGCATGCGGAATTGGGAATTGCGCGGTTCGTTTCGGGACTCACGGCGAGGAATGTGAAAAAAAGGGCGCAGGTTTTTGGCGCTACGCCCTTCCGCAAACCTTTACTGCGTTCGTGCCTTAAGCGGTGATGCTGACGCCAGTGGTCGCAGACAGACCGCCGGAGTTGGCGTTGGTCGTTGAAGTGGAGGCGAAGTTCGGAAGGAACTGCTGCAAGTCGGATTGCAGCGACGCATAGGCTTGCTGCGCAGATGCAAGATTGCCGGATTGAAGGTCCTGGCCAAGTGAAGTGAAATCCTGCTGAAGCGATGAGACTGGCGAGGTGGCGTCGCTGTTCGCGCCGCTGGCGTGATGATGGTGATGACCGTGATGCGCCTGCCCAAAGGATTGCGCTTGCTGCGCGCTCTGCTGGATGGTGGCGAAATCCTGTTGCGCGGCGGTGAGATTGCCGGATTGAAGATCTTTGCCGAGCGATTGAAATGCCTGCAGGATGGGATTGGAATTTAACCCAGCGCCTGAGGTCGTGGGCGAAGTCGAGCCTCCGCCACCAAACTGGGCGCCATTGGGAAGCTCTTGCGTGAGCGTAGTGAAATCGGATTGAGCTTGCGTCAAGTTGCCCGACTGAAGGTCCTGACCAAGTTTCTGAAATTGTGACTGGATCTGCTGGAAGCGATTCTGTGTTTGTTGGACGACGGTATTTTGAAACAGATTGCTGGCGATTCCTGCGATCGACATATCGTGTCTCCCGACCTAAGAGCTTTCTTATTGCGTTGTTATGGCGTCCGCCTTTTGGATTTCCATCGGCAAATAACGAGGAAACCTTAGCGCCGCGTTTTGACGCGAAAGCGGGAGCATTTGCGATGCCAGCCCTAAGTTGCGCAGAGGTGTGCAAATACAGCGAAAAACTTGCGAGCGATCTCCGGACCCGGATCACCGGGCAAGATTTTCCACTCGGAGTAGGCAGGATTGATCGGAAACCGACGTACCGTTCGAGATGTGAGGAGGCCTGGGCTCCGGCATCAAAGGAGGGCGCGGCCTACGAGCTCCAGCGAAACAGGAAAGCGTCGCAAAACGGATTTGCCACTTCTGGCGTCTAAAGGTATCATTACCTTGTGATGGACCGCTTCTCTTCGCATAGAACCCTCGCTTGTGCGTGTTGTACGTGTTGCGCATACGTGCGTTCTGGCGCTGAGGGGTTACTCGACTAGAAATTCATTTTAGTCAGGCTGTAACCGAACCCACCGCCAGAGATGCTGGCCGGTGGGTTTTTTGTTTTTTGGGCCAGTCAAACGGGCCACGGATCGAATCCATGCAGATCACGACAGAAGACGTCGAAAACAAAGACCGCGACGCCGGTGGCCAGCTTGCGTCATTTGCGAGCGTAGGACGCTTGAGCCATCTTCGCAAGCTCGAGGCGGAAAGCATCTATATATTGCGCGAAGCAGTGGCCGAGTTCTCTCACCCGGTGATGATGTACTCGGTCGGTAAGGACTCATCGGTGATGTTGCGGCTGGCGCAAAAAGCATTTCATCCCGGCAAGATTCCGTTTCCTCTGCTTCACATCGACACGAGCTACAAATTCCCCGAAATGATCAGCTTTCGCGATGCCTACGCGAAGCAGATTGACGCGCAGTTGATCGTTCATCGCAACGTAGAGGCTTTGCAAGCGGGCGCGAACCCTTTCACACTGGGAACGCAAAAATGCTGCGGCCTGCTCAAGACGAAGAGCCTGCTGGATGCCCTCGCTGAGGGCGGCTTCAACGCGGCATTCGGCGGCGCCCGGCGCGATGAGGAGAAATCGCGCGCGAAGGAACGGATTTATTCATTTCGCGACGCTCACGGCCAGTGGGACCCGAAGAATCAGCGGCCCGAACTGTGGAACCTGTTCAATTCGCGGTTCAACAAGGCCGAGAGCATCCGCGTTTTTCCGCTGTCGAATTGGACAGAGCTGGATGTTTGGCTGTACATCCTCGCCGAAAATATTCCGAT
>JAFAZL010000446.1 GCA_019239815.1 Acidobacteriota bacterium | reverse complement strand
CCTGCGAGGAAAAAAAACGCGACTACGAAACGGCTTGCTACGCGAAGATTTTGGGCGAAAGAGCTTCGCTGCACGAATATCCCCTGATTGCCTGACTCTGTATTGCGTTCACGCAAAATCTGAATGGTGCGACAGCAAACTGGCGGCGCGTTTCAGCCAACAGCAAAGAGAATTAAAAGTGTATGGTTCGCCCGCGCGGAGTGTCAACGCGCCACACGTGCCGAAAATTTGCTTGAGGCTGGGACACTAACGATTCTTCCAGTTGGGCTTGCGCTTCTCGACCAGCGCACGGAGGCCTTCCTGTGAATCTTCCAGCTTGTACAGCTGGTTGAGGAAGATATCCATCGACTGCTTCAGTCCGTCGCGCAGCGACATCCCCATCCCGCCGAGGATCGCTTTCTTCGCCATGCTCAGCACCGGACCTGAGTGCGTCGTGATTCGCGCGATCAACTCGTTGACGGTTTTTTCGAGATCTGCCTCGGGCACCAGCCGATTGATCAAACCAAGTTCCAGCGCGCGTTCCGCGTTGATCGGCTCGCCGGTTAAAATGATCTCCAGCGCCGTCTTTGGACCGACCAGGTAGGGAAGAATAGTCGACGCCAACGGCGGAAATACGCCGATCGTGATTTCAGGCTGGGCAAAGCGCGCCTTCGGAGTTGCGACCACCAAGTCACCGAACAGCGCCAGTTCCGTTCCGCCGCCAATCGCCGGCCCATTCACGATGCACAAAACCGGCTTGCCGACTTCCAGCATCGCCCCGAATGCACTGTGAAACGCGTCGAGCATTTGAAAAACGCGCTGCGAAGTGTACTCGCCAATGTCCACGCCCCCCGAAAAAACCTTGCATGCCGACTCCAGCACGATGAGCTTGGCGGTTTCATTGTCGCCCGCGACCAAGATCGCGTCGGTGATCTCACGGAGCATTCCTTCGTTCAGAAGATTGTGTTCGGGCCGCGCGAGCGTGATCCGCGCCACGTTGTTGTCGAAGCCCAGCTTGACGTATTGAAATTGTGAAGGGTCGCGGCGCACGACTTGCGCGCTCGCGGTGAAGACAGCGGTCGAGGTGCTGCTGCGTTGGACCATGAGGCCTCCGAAATGAATCGCGGCACGGTGCCGGAAAGACGCTTGAATTGGGCCGAAATCGATGCTAGCACGCGGTTATGGCGCCCTTTCGCGCGGCGGCGGCCAGTGTGCGCAAAGCGTTGCTGCATAGGGCGCGTCATGGTGGCGAGCGGTTCGAGTTGCGCGGGGGCTAAAGCCGGGCGGAGCCTTTCGAAGCTCAGGGTAAACAAGCGCCGCCCCTACAAAGGCGCAAACGGTGCCGGGAAGGCGGAGGATTCGTGGCAAGATCATGTGGCCTCTGGGGGGAACTGGATGATGACGGGCGACGCGGGAATGCCGCCAAAGACGGATACGGTTACGGCCGTGCGATGGACCGGTTCGATGGATACGGAAGGATTTCCACCCGACGCTGCGTGGGAGACTGTGCCCGGTGTGCAATTCGATTGGGACTGGCAGGGCGCGAACGCCGATCCAACGCGAGAGACGCAGGTGCGGCTGCTTTGGACTCCCGACACGCTGTTCGTTGAATTTCGCGCGAGGTATCGCAGCATCACGGTTTATGACGATGCGGACTCGCGCGGATGGCGGGACAAGCTCTGGGACAAAGACGTATGCGAGGCGTTCTTGCAGAGCGATCCTGCGCAGCCGCGGAAATATCAGGAATTTGAAGTGGCACCGAATGGGAATTGGATCGACCTCGACATCAATCTGGATGGCGGCGAGCATCACGGGAAGCGCAATTTGACGAGCGGGTTGAAGCGGCGAGCCAGTGTCGACGAAGCGGCAAAAACCTGGCGAGCCGTGTTGGCGTTGCCGATGAAAAGCCTTGTCGGGGCGAATTTCGATCCATCGAAAGTGTGGCGAGTGAATTTTTTCCGCGTCGAAGGGGTGATCGAGCCGCGTTTTTATGCATCATGGCAGCCGACGAAGACGGCGGTGCCGCAGTTTCATGTGCCCGAGGTTTTTGGGCGGCTGGTGTTTAAGTGATTGATGGCCGGTGTACTGCATGAAAAAGCTGCGAGTCGCGACGCTTCTTACTTTTCTGTGCCTCGCGCTTCTTGCGATAACCTCAACTCGAGCTGGACAGGCTCCGGCCGCTGCGAGAGCTGACAAATCGCCAGCGGTGACGAAAGTGGAGCCGCCGAATTGGTGGGTGGGGCTAACGCCAGAAGTGATGGTGTTGGTTTCAGGGCGCGGGCTCGATGCGAACAAGGTGGAGTGCAATCTTTCGAGTGTGATTGTCGAGCGCACGCAGGCGAGCGCGGGCGGGAATTACCTTTTCGTGTGGCTGAAATTCGGCGCCGACGTGAAATCGGGCACGCTGGTTTGTCGCGTCACGAATTCCAGTGGAGGCGTGGCCTCATTCGAGCTACCGATTTCTTCGCGTGTCGAAACGATTCACCGCTTTCAGGGGATTTCGCCTGATGATGTGATTTACCTGATCATGCCGGACCGTTTCGCCAACGGCGATCCGACCAACGATGAGCCGGAAGACGCCCCCGGCTCGCACGATCGCTCCAAGGCCCGCGCGTATCACGGCGGCGATCTGCGCGGAATTCGCGAGCACCTCGACTATTTGAAGAGCCTTGGCGTCACGACCCTGTGGCTGACGCCTGTCGTGAAAAATGGCGCGACCGAGGATTACCACGGTTACGGCGCCGTCGATCTGTATGCGGTCGAGCCGCACCTCGGCACGCTGCGCGACTATCAGGAGCTCATCAACGCAGTGCACACGCAAAAAATGAAGGTGCTGTTCGACATTGTGCCGAATCACGTCGGGCCGAAACATCCGTGGGCGACGAATCCGCCGCTGACGGATTGGTTTCATGGAACGGTCGCACATCACATCAATTCGTCGATGCCGGTCGATCCTGCGTCAGGAATCGCGCCCGTCGCGGCGTTTTACGGCGAATCGAAAGAGCAGGCGTTCGGGCACGATCCGTTTGAGGCGATGACCGATCCGCACGCGCCGCCGAGTTTGTGGCGGTATTTGACAGACGGCTGGTTCTTCGGCGTGCTGCCGGATTTGAATACGGAAAATCCGATGGTCGCGACGTACCTGCAGCAGAACGCGATTTGGTGGGCTGAATCCTCGGGGCTCGACGGATTTCGCATTGATACCTTTCCCTATGTGCCGCGGATTTTCTGGTCGCGGTGGCACGCGGCGTTGAAAAAGATATATCCGCGACTGACGACGATCGGGGAGGTTTACCATCCGGATCCGAGTGTGACTTCATTTTTTGCGGGAGGCGAGCGGCGGTTTGATGGCGTCGATTCGGGCGTTACTACGGTCTTCGACTATCCGATGTTTTTTGCGTTGCGTGATGTGTTGTCGGGAAAAGCCCCGGCGGCGAAGCTGGCGGATGTGCTGCGGCACGATTCGCTGTATGTGCGGCCGGAGCAGCTTGTGACGTTTTTTGGGAATCACGATACGACGCGTTTCGCGGGCGCGGACGGACCTGCCGGTGTCGGCGGCGGGGACTTGGCGAAGTTGAAGCTGGCGTTTGGACTGAATTTGACGCTGCGCGGGATTCCGCAGCTTTACTATGGCGATGAGATCGGGATGGCGGGCAGCGGAGATCCTGACAACCGGCACGATTTTCCAGGTGGTTGGCGCGACGATCCGAAGAATGCATTTACCGAAAGCGGGCGAACGGCCGAGCAACAACAGATATTTTCGTTTGTGCAGAATTTATTGCGCGTGCGGCGCGAGCATCCGGCGCTGAGCGAGGGAAGGCAGTGGAATTTGCTGTCGGACGATTCGGCGATTGTGTTTTTGCGGGAATCGGATGAGGAGAAGGTGCTCGTGGCCTTCAATCTCTCGAAAAGTGCGCGGGAATTGCACGTTGCGGTGAGCGAGACGCCTGCGAGGGGTGCGGCGGGGAGCGAGAAGTTGATGGGCGACGGACGGGTTGAGGTCGGGGCGAAGGGGATTGTTGTTAGTGCGCCGGCAGAGTCTATTTCGATTTTCTTGCTAAATTAAAATTCAAATCAATTTCCTGACCGTTTTTACATCCTGGCAAGCTGGGGCGCAGCAGTCCTGCGCCTACACGGAGAGCCAATTCTCGAATAGGGCGGACGCTTTGGAGCCTTCGATACGGTTGCGGGTGGCGTCGAGAACGCGGCAACAGATGGTGTTTCTTCCGTAGAACGCTAGCCAATAGGAGAGATGTAGTTCGAGCGGGATTCGCTTGATCGTTAGATTGGCGTCGCGGAGTTTGAAGAAGCCCTGCTGAAAGATTATTCGCAGCACTTTTTCTCGCAGAAGTTCTTCCGCTGCTTTTTCGGTCAAATTTTCCGGCAGAGCATTTCTTGTTTCGACGTGTGCGAGCTCGCTTTGATTGGGTGGCGCGGGAAATTCAAACAGGTCGAGCGAGCCTTCGACGACGTCGATGGCGAAGACGCGCGATTGATGTTCGCGAGCGAAGTCGTAATCGACGCGGTAGAGATAAAACGGGACGTAGACCTGAGCGATTCGTTGGAGTGGGCCTAGACGAAGATTGCGAAGCAGTGCGGTTGGGCCGAAGGCGGAGAACTTTTGGAGGGCGTCGGACTCCGAGACTTTGGATTTCAGCGATTGAACAGAAGAAAGACCGGAGCGAGATTTTGACAACCGGGCAAGCTGGGGCGCAGCGTGCTGCGCCCCTACATGATCGTGCTGGAAATCAACGTTGATCTGCATGGTCATCGTTAGCGGAAGTAGATCCAGAGAATCAGAACAGTTGCCAGCAGGACGTAAGTCAATGCGACGTTGATCTTGTGTTCGGTGCGCGTTTCTCTGGCCAAGTCGACTTTTTTGACGTCGATCGTATCGATTTTGTCGTCCACAGTGGCAAAGGTGAGGCCGGCAAGCTTGCTGCGCTCGGGCGCCGGCGTCATCAGGCTGACAACGATCAAAATCAGCGCGCACACGACAAACATCAAGATGCTGTAGTGGAGAAAGTTCATGTCGACCAGCCATCGCAAGAAACCCGATTGATAGTGGGCGGATTTGTCGAGCACTTCGAAAATGAAACGTCCTGCGCCCATTACGAAGCCTGCGAGGAGTGTTGTGATCGCACCGGTTCCGTTGAGGCGCGGCCACAAAATACCGAAGATGAAGCAGACGGCGATCGGCGGGCTGATGTATCCCTGCACGCTTTGCAAATAGACCCAGAGCTGCGCGCTGAGTAAATGAATGAACGGCACCCAGAGCAATCCGAGAAGGACCATCGCGGCCGTAGCGATGCGGCCGAACGTGACGAGTTGTTTCTCGGTTGCCGACGGGCGGAACTTTTTGTAGAAATCGAGAGTCACCATCGTTGATGTCGAATTGAAGACCGAACTCATCGCTCCCATCAAGGCTGCGAGCAAAGCGGCTACCATCAAGCCGACGAAACCAGTCGGCAACAGGTTTACGACGGCGGTTGGAAACGCAATGTCGCCGTTCGTAACTGCCCCATTTTTAATTTCGAAGAGCTGTGGATAGAGTGCGAACGCGATCACGCCTGGAATGACAAGGAGAAAAACGGGAAGAATCTTCAGAAATCCTGCATAGATCGTGCCGGCTTTGGCGTGACCTTCATCCTTTGCCGAAAGCACGCGCTGGACGATGACCTGGTCGGTACACCAATACCAGATGCCGATGATCGGTGCGCCAAAGAAAATCCCTGTCCATGGAAAATCGGGATCGGTGATCGGCTTGACCATGTGAAAGTAGCTGGCGGGCACGGCGGAGCGCAGCGCGCTAAAGCCACCAACTTTGTCGAGTCCGATGAAGGTGAGCGCGATCGCGCCAGCGAGCAGGATCAGCGTTTGAACGAGGTCGGTGTAAATGACGGCTGCGAGTCCGCCGGCGACCGTGTAGATGCCCGTGGCGACGACGAGGATGATCGCGGCGGTCCACTGATTCCACCCCACAACGCGCTCGAGCACAATGGCGGCGGCGTAAAGGTGCACGGAAATTTTGGTGAAGATGTACGCGATGATCGAAATTCCGGCGAGATATGTGGCGCAATTGCGATTGAAGCGGCGCTCGAGAAATTCGGGCATGGTGAATACGTTGGAGCGCAAATAGAAGGGAACGAAGACCCAGCCTAGGAGTAAGAGGATGCAGGAAGCTTGCCATTCAAAATTTCCGCCGGCGAGACCCGAAGTGGCGCCTGATCCTGCGAGGCCGATGAAATGTTCGGTGGAGATGTTGGAGACGAAGAGCGAGGCGCCGATAGCGAACCAGCCGATGTTGCGTCCAGCGAGGAAGTAGTCTTCGGAGGTGCGCTCTTTGCGCGAAAAATAGAAGCCGATGCCGAAGACGAGAACGAAATAAATCCCGATGATGACGAGATCGACCGGAGCGAGCGTCCGGTGCGTGACTGCGACTCCCACTGCGAGGAGCATCGAACCTCCGTGAATCGGCGTGACGGCGATATGCGGCGACGACCGCTTGCGGCGACGGTAACCCTGGCCGTTGGCGGCAGAAACTTGGATGCGAATTGCGCGCGGCGCAGTCTACAACAGCGAGTGAGCCGGCTCAATGGGCGCGATTTAGCACAGCCACGCGAGAGGAGGAGAAAAGGGCAACGCAGAGGCGCAGAGAGGCTTGAGGAACACGGAGAAGTCGGGGATGACGTAGAATGGAAGGACGCAGCGGCGTCCCGGCGATCTGTTTTGCGGGCGCGCAGGGTTTGGCTCCGAATTGAAGCGCCGCCCGAAGAAGCATCGGAGCAGATCGAACTCGCAAGCTAACTGGGAGGAAGGGAAATGAAGATGATCGCGCCGTTGGTGTTTGGTTTGTTGTTTTGCGCTGCCGCGGTGATCGC
>JAFAZL010000928.1 GCA_019239815.1 Acidobacteriota bacterium | reverse complement strand
GTCCGCCTCCTCTGGCCCACCGGCGTTCCTCAAGACGAGATCAATCTCGCCGCCAAAAAAGACCAGACCATCGCCGAACTCGATCGCCGCGGCAGCTCTTGCCCGGTCCTCTTCGCTTGGAACGGCCACGAATACGAATTCATCGCTGACATGATCGGCCCAGGCGTCGTCGGCCACTGGATCGCGCCCAACGAACGCGACGTCCCCGATCCCGACGAATACCTAAAAGTTTCCGCGCGCAGCCTTAAGCCTGCGAAAAACGGCCTCCTCAGCTTCCGCTTCATGGAGCCAATGGAAGAAACCGTCTACCTCGATCAGGTAAAACTTCTCGCGATCGATCATCCCGCCGGCTACGATGTTTTTCCCAACGAACGTTTCGCCAGCAATCCGCCGTTCCCGGAATTTAAAGTCATCGCCACCGCAGCCGCCACAAGCCACGCACCCGCAGGCGCATGGGACGACAAAGGCCGCGACGTTCTTCCGCTCCTCGCGAAGCACGATCGCAAATACGTCACCCAGTTCGACGATCTCCCCTTCGCCGGATTTGCCAAACTCCATTACGTCGAGCTCGACCTCGGCCCGATCGACGACAAAAAACCGCTCCGCCTTATCCTCGACGGCTACACCGACTATTTCACCGCCACCTCGATGTACTCCGCCGACCAAGCCGGCATAAAAGTCATCGCGCCCTATGTCGAAGCGCAAGACGCCAGCGGCGCGTGGAAAAAAGTCATCGATGACATGGGCTTTCCCGCAGGTCTCGCGCGCACCATGGTCACCGACTTAACCGGCAAACTTCCGCCGGGCACGCGCCGCATTCGCATCGTCAACAACCTAAAGATTTATTGGGATTCCATCCTGATTGATCAAACGCCAGACGCAACAGACGCCCGCGTCACGGAAGTCCCGCTCGCCGACGCCACACTCGCGTTCCTCGGCTACCCGCGCGAAATTCGCCTCACACCCGCCAGCGACACGATGTATTCCTGGTCCGACCGCAGCATGACCGGCCCCTACGCCCGCGCAGCAGGGAACTACACGCGCTACGGCGACGTCTTCGACCTGCTCAAAAAATCCGACGACCGCTTCGTCGTCTTCAGCTCCGGCGAAGGCATGTCTCTCGACTTCGACCCCGCCAAGCTCCCGTCGCTCCCCGCAGGCTGGATCCGCGACTACTTCTTCTACGCCGACGGCTTCGAAAAAGACCTCGACTTCTACGCCGCCCACGCCTTCACCGTCGAACCCTTACCGCATCACGGCCCAATTGCCTACCCGTATCCGTCGGACAAGTCGTATCCCGAAGACGCCGACCACCAGCAATACCAACTCGACTACAACACCAGACAACGCAGCGACCACATGCCGAGCCAGCTCCGATACACCTACACTCAAAAATAACTCTCACAATCTAAAATGGTGCTGCGCTTATTCCTGGGTGCCGCACCCTCAGGTTTTAGAGGGTGCGGATTTTTCGCTCATCACCACTCAACGATCCTTCTGGCACTGAACCAAATACTTGTAATTCCGACCGGAGTGCGCCCGATTTCTTGCATCCGTTCGCTCCTGCGAACGGACGGGCACACGGAGTGGAGGTACGCTGCGCCATCGCGCGGTTTTTGCGCGATGAATCTCTCTTTGATCACAAATTCATCCAAAAGAATCCTCTTATGCCTTACTTCTTCTCCTCCTCCAACGCCTCCCGTATCCCATCCAACTCTTTCTTTTTCTTCTTATCCACATCCGGAAACTTCAAATCCAAATCCGAAAGTGCTTCCACAATGCCCGCCGCCACAATCAACCGCGCAAACCACTTGTTGTCCGCCGGCACCACATACCACGGTGCATGCTTCGTCGCTGTCTTCTGCACCATCTCGTCATACGCTTCTTTATAGTCCTTCCAGAACCCGCGCTCCTTGATGTCGTCCATCGAAAATTTCCAGTTCTTCTTCGAATCATCGAGGCGCGACAGGAATCTCTGTCTCTGCTCCTCCTTAGAAATATGCAAATAGAATTTCCGGATCATCACGCCGTTCCTTGTTAAAAACCGCTCAAACGCATTGATGTCCTCATAGCGTTCATCCCAGATGTGCTTCGTAATTAATTTTTCCGGCAATTTCTCCTTCTCGAGTACCGTCGGATGCACCCGCGCCACCAGCACTTCCTCGTAATACGACCTATTAAAAATTCCGATCTTCCCGCGCTCA
>JAFAZL010000395.1 GCA_019239815.1 Acidobacteriota bacterium | reverse complement strand
ACAAATTTCCGCGCATACCCGATCCTATCAGCACCAGGACGCCTACAGTGAGAAAACAAGCCACTGCCCTGCCCCACATTTTCTGGAGGGCATGACCGAGGCCTGGCAGAATCCATCCGGCGATGCCAATTCCGGCGGCGCGGGCGTGTGTTCGATCAACGTGCAATCGCACCTGACGAAATTCGTGCTGTGATTCGGATTTCGTCGCCGCTGGAGCGGTAGAGCGTTCAGAAGCTGGCGGCTGGTATTGGGGCTCGTCGTTCATTAGCAAATTTTATTTTCCGATATTCGCGCCTTCGCGTCGACGGATTTCGCCTGCATCGTGTCGCACGCTCGATGAGTCACCCACACTGGGCACTCAAGCGAGCAGGGGTATAATTTCTGTCTGCACTGGGCCCGTCACGCGTGCTTCGCGTTCGTCGATGTAAACGTTCACTTCGGTACGCATTCCGAATTCGGGCAAGTAGATTCCCGGCTCGACCGACGTGCATGTTTTTGGAATGAGATGGCGCGTGTCGTGGGTTTCCAAATTGTCCATGTTGGCGCCATTGCCGTGAATGGTCTCGCCGATGTTGTGGCCGAGGCGGTGAAAGAAATATTTCCCGTAGCCGGCTTTCTCGATGATCGTGCGCGCGGCTTTGTCGACCTGCCAGCCTTGGAGCGGCTTCCCCGATGTGACGCTTGTGCGGATCAGATCGACGGCTTTGTCGCGAGCTTGGCGCAGGACTCCGAACACCTTCGCGTATTTGTCGGGAACACTCGCGCCGAGATAGCCAATCCAAGTCACGTCGTAGTAGACGCTGCCAGCATCTTTCGTTTTCCCCCAAACGTCGAGCAGCAGAAGGTCACCTTCACGGATCGGCGACGCCTTTCCTTGTAACGGCGCGTAGTGCGGATCGCTTGCATTTGCGTTTATTGCCACGTCGGGTCCGTCTTCGCGCCGGATTCCGCTGGCGTCAAATTGTTTGAGGATCCATTGCTGGAGGTCGTACTCGGTGAGAGTCTGCTTCGCGCGGACGTGTTTTGCGGCTTCGTCAAATGCGCCGCGGATGACGCGGTCGACGATTTCTCCGGCGGCGAGATGCGACTCGAGTTGCTCCGGCGTCCAGCACGCCTCGAATTTCTGGACGAGATCGGCGGAGCTGACGACCTTCACGCCGGTTCCGCGCACCAATTCGATCGTGCCGCCGTCGACCATGGCGACGTAAGGTACTGCTGCCTTGGGCGAATATTGCATGGCGACGACTTTCGCGCGGCCGATTGCTTTGGCGAGGTTCGATCGGAGCTCGTCGTAGCCGGCGTAGTAAAGGGTTTCGCCGGGGACTGCGGCGAGCGACTCCGTTTCAATCTTGTGGACTAATTTGCGCGGCGTGCCTTTTGCCGGCACGAAATAAAACCACCGGCGTGTCCGCATTCCGTGCGGAAGATTGAGGATGCGATGAGCAATTGGATCACGGCCACGGAAATCGTAAAAAAGCCAGCCGTCGAGCTTTGCCGCTCGGATGTCGTTCTGGAGTTCTGAGAGTTGGAAGGCCATTACGCCTCGTCGGGAGTGATTGCCGTTGCTACGCTTCGCGCGAGAGAAGCGCCAGAACGTCTCGCGGCTGAACACCGCGAATTTCTACGCGCTTCACGCGACTGCGCTCGCCGCCGAGGATTCTAACAGCGGATTTCGGCATTTTCAAAAGCGTGGCGAGATATTCGCAGACGGATTCGTTGGCGCGATTCTCAATGGCGGGAGCCTGGATTCGGATTTTGAGCGAGCCATCGATGACACCTGCAATTTCGTCGCGGCTTGCACGCGGTTGGACGCGCACTTGAAAAATGACGCAGCCGTCTCGCGAAGCGATGTCGAGTTGTTGGCCTGTGTCCGAACCACCAGAGCCGTTGGAACTGAAATCAGTCGAGGCCATCACGACATCACCAAGCGCGTTGATATTGCACGGGCGGCTCGATCTTTGTGTGTAGTTCTTGCGCGGCGCGGCGCGGCCAATACGGATCGC
>JAFAZL010000349.1 GCA_019239815.1 Acidobacteriota bacterium | reverse complement strand
TGATGGCCCCGAGTTTTCAGCCTCTCAGCGCTCTCGATCCTGAACTGCTCGTCGAATATCTAGGACGCGAGGATTTTCCCGCCGATATCGTCCGCTGGAAATATTTCAATGCAGAATTCAATCGAGGCCGCGAACGCGGTTACGCCTGGGTAAAAGACGGGAAAATCGGCGGTTTCCTTGGACTGATTCCGTTTCAGGTTGTGCTCAACGGTCGCGTCGCGGATGCAGCCTGGACTTGTGACTGGTCGGTGCAGGACCAAAGTGCGAAGGGCGTTGGGATTCTGCTAATGCGCCAAGCGCAAAATCGATACGAATTTCTGACACAACTCGGTGGCAACGAGGCGACGCAGCGGATCGTGTCCCGTCTTTCGTCAATGACCGAGAACCACGCTGGCGTTGTTTATCACCTTCCGCTACGGATCGGATCGGCGTTGCGCGTCGTGCGGCGCAAGAACCCGAAGTTGCCGGTAGATGCGATTGGTCTCGTGAACCGAATTCCTGTGCGGTGGCCGCGACGGATATCGTCGAAAGTAGTGCACTTCGAGCCGGGAGTTTCGCAGATTCTTGGCTCGTTTCTCGAGCCTGAACGACGCAGCGAGTTCTATGCGCGGTACGACTTCCCGTATCTGAAATGGCAGATCACTGACGCACCGCACATCACAGCGGAGACTTGCTTCTACGCGGAGAACTCGGAGCCTCGCGCCGCCGCGTTGATTTGGCGAGAGCGGCGGCCCGATTTCTGGCGGCTCGCGATGTGGTGGCGAACCGGCGCCGAAAAGGAAATGGATCTGGTGCTGTCGGCTGCGATACGGCGCGTGTTTGAGAGCGGCGGATATATCTTGTCGTTCGTCGTGTCGCGGCTCGATCAAGCTGCGATCAATATCGTTAGGAGCAGAGGATTCGTTCCGGCGCCACGACGCAGGCCCCTGCACATCATTGTCAGCAAGAAAGACGGCGCGCCGATTCCCGAGATGTGGCCGCTAAGCTATCTCGACACGGACTATGCCTACCGCTTCGAGTGAACTCTTTGAAAATTCTGAGGTGCAAAGAATCGCGGCCGCATCAGTTTGTCAGTCCTGTGCAGCCGCGAAGTGGAATCAGTTGTTGCCAGCGCTTGCGCCCTTGCTGAGGTGAATCGTCTCGGTGTGACCGCTTGGCTTGGGACCAAGGACGGCCGCATCGGACGGAACGATGTTCTTGGGAGCGCTAGCGAAGGCGGCCATCAGGTGTTCGTCGAGCTGATTGCGTGACGGGCTCCCCGCAATCTTGAGGAACTTCTGGTTGTAGTAGCGCGTGTCGGTGTAGTCGGTGATTTCCTTGTCTTCAAAGGCTTGGCGAAGCTGGCGCATGCCGTCTTCGAGCTGCCAGGAGCAGGTGAAGCCAAGTTGCGTTTCGATCTTGTCGAAAGATACGCGGTAGTTGCGGCGGTCGCTGTCCTCGATGTGTTGCACCTGAGTGTTCGGGAACATTTTTTTGATCATCTGCGAAACCTGCGTCAACGTGTAGTTGAGGCGAGTATCGCCGAGGTTGTAGATCTGGCCGCTTACAACCGGAAGCGGGGCATTCAGAGTCTTGATGATGCCGGCCGCGACATCGTGAACGTGAATGAAGGGGCGCCACTGTTCACCGTTGAAGATCGTGATTATTCCTTCGTTGAGCGCCTTCGCCATGAGGAGATTAACGACCAGGTCGAAACGCGGGCGGAAGGAAAGGCCGAACACGGTGGCCAAGCGAAGAATCGTCGGGTGGAACGTCGACGACTTTGCCGCGAGCAAAGCGTGCTCGGAATCGAGCTTGGTCTGGCCGTACAGCGAGATCGGCTTGACGGCGGAATTTTCGTCCATCATCACATCCGTGGCGCCGTATACGCTGCAGCTCGAGGCGAAGATGAAGCGCTGGATGCCGTGGCCCTTGGCCACTTCGATCAGCATGCGGGTCGCAGCGTAATTGATTTCGAGCGCGGTCTGCTTGTCCTGCTCGCAGGCTGGGTCGCCGACGATGGCGGCGAGGTCGATGATGGCGTCAACGCCACGGACGGCAGCAACCATGTCTTGAATGTTGCGGCAATCGCCGATGCGCATCTCGAGGTTCGGATGGCCAAAGACGCCTCGCAGCGGTTCATCACCGTAGACGAGGCTGTCAACGACGCGGACTTTGCGGCCGGCTTCGAGGAGCTTGCGGACCAGGCTGGAGCCGATGTAGCCGGCGCCGCCGAGGACGAGCACTGTGCCTTCAGGATTGCTGGTGCCGCGAGCGCGAATTTCGTAGCGCTCTTGCAGCAACGCTTTAGCAAGGCGCGTGAGCGAGAGGCCGATGATCGTCAGCACCGCGAAGAAGAGAAGTGCGAGACGCGGAACCAAGTTGGTGCGGAAGAAGAGGTAGTTGACGGCGAGCAGCGTGAGGATACCGATGCCGGCGCCACGCATCACGACGACCATCTTGTACCGGCCGATGTAAGCGCGGGAGCGTGTGTAGAAGCCGTTCAACAGAAAGACGAGCGGGAAGACCACCGAGATACAAAGGAAGTAGGGAATGTAATAGGACAGCGCCTCTTCAAGGCGAGCTGTCGCAGCGACCGAGTCACCGCGCGAAAGCAGGAACACGACGGGAATGCCGAGAGCCACAATCATGCAGGCTTGAACCAGCGCGAAATCGGCCAGCATGCGAGGTAACGCTTGCGAAGTCTTAAAGTTCCTCAGCGACGTCAACATTGGTCTACTGCCTCCCCGAGAGCGACACTTCTTTGCGGCTGCCCGCATGATTTGCCAGACGACGAATCGCGAGCGAAACCTTTTCAATTGTGGAATCCGGCAGGAGCTCGTAAATGGGTAAGCTGAGGATACCGCCAGTGACCTCTTCGGTCACCTTCAAATCGCGGCCACCTGCCTTGTGAAACTGCTTGTAGAGCGTCTGCATGTGCATCGGCGGATAGAAGTATTTTTTGGTCTCGATGTTTTCGGCGAGCAGGCCTTCGGCGAGCTCGTCGCGGGTCATGCCAAACTTTTCCGGCGTGACGTGAATCGAGTAGTCCTTGAATGTGTTTACGTCGCGGTGATCGACCTTCTGGAAGCGAAGGCCCGGAAGGGAAGCGAGTTGTTCGTCGTACATCCGCGCGATTTGATTGCGGCGGCGGACGCGGTCATCAACTTCCGCGAGACCGGTGAGGCCGAGCGCGGCGTTGAATTCCGACATGCGGGCGTTCATGCCGATCCAATCGGGGTCGTAGGCGCCGGCGTCGCCGTAGTTGCGCATCAGGCGAATCGCTTTCGCGAGTGAGGCGTCGTTGGTGGTGACGAGGCCGCCTTCGCCAGCGACGAGGAGCTTGGTCGGCGAGAGCGAGAAGACTTCGGCGTCACCGAAGCTGCCGATGGGCTTGCCGCGATATTGGCTGCCGAAAGCGTGGGCGCCGTCGAAGATCAACTTCAGGTTGTGCTTTTGGGCGATCTTGGTGAGCGCTTCGACGTTGGCCGGATTTCCGTAAAGGTGAACGATGAGCAGCGCGCGAGTGCGCTCGGTGATTTTGCGCTCGACGTCATTGACGTCGACGTTCCAGGTGTCGGGATCGCAGTCTGCGAAAACTGGGGTCAGGTTATTCCACCGAGCCGAGTGGCCGGTGGCGAAGAATGTGAAGCTGGGGATGATGACTTCGCCGGTGACGCCGAGGCCGCGCAGCGACATCATCAAGCCGCTGGTGCAGCTTGATACGGCGACGCAGTGCTTAACTTGGAGGCGTTCCGCGACCGCCGCTTCAAATTTTCCGACGATATCCGCGTTGGTGATCAGGCCGTTGTCGTAGGCCGAGCGATATTGTCCTATAACACTGTCCAGAGCCGGAAGAGTCGGCCGGATAAAGCGGAAGCGCTGGGAAAACAACGGCTGCCCGCCATGGATCGCCGGCAGTTCATTTTCCCCACGTCGTTCACTTGCAGACATGATTGCTCCTTTGGAGTTTGGCGCAGATGTCTGCGGGTGAGGACGGCCCGCTGTTATCTGCGACATTTGATGCTTTACAACTGAAAACCGGTGCGTCTACTGCGTCGAAACCTGTGACTGCGATACTACTTTGTAAAGCTTGACCTTGCCGTAAGATTGCAGCTCTCGCGGCGTCCAGTCTTTGAACAGCAGTTTGCAAAACGTATGGGCTAGGATCTTGATGTCGATGCTCAGCGAGTGATTGCGAGCGTAAAAGAGCTGCAATGCGAGCTTCGTGGGCCGGATCAGTTCTTCGTAGGTCTTTTCGGGATCTTTGCTGCCTTCGAGAACTGCGGCTTCGTTGGAATTCCAAATGGAGGCCCAGTCGGTGATGCCGGGCTTCAGGTCGAGGATGGCGTGCTCTTCCTCGGTGTACATCTCGACGTACTTCGCGACTTCAGGGCGCGGGCCGGCGAGGCTCATGTCGCCGAAAAAGACGTTGAAGAACTGCGGCAGCTCATCGAGTTTGTGGCGGCGCAGGAATTTGCCGATCGGCGTGATGCGCGGGTCGTCTTCGGCAGTGGCCGAGCCGCCGAGCTTTTCGGCGTCGATGACCATCGTGCGGAATTTGCAGATGTGGAAGGGACGTCCCTTCAAGCCGATGCGCAGGCCGCGGTAGAAAACAGGACCGGGCGAGCCGATCTTGATGATCAGCGCGACAGTCAGGAGGATCGGGCTGAGTACGATCAACGCGATCAGCGAAAGCACGAAGTCAAAAACGCGCTTCGCTTTGTCACCGCTGTTTGTGGGTTCGGTCGTCATCGAGCCTGTTGCTCCACGATATTGAGTTGCTGCGAACCTCGCGGGCCGCTGGCGGCGAGCAATTCGCGATAGACGCCGAGCGTCTCGTTGACTACGCGCTCGACGGAAAATTCGTCGACTGCGATCTCGCGGCCTTTGGCGGCCATCAGCGCACGCAGAGGCGCGCTTTCAATCAAAAGCCGGAGGGCGTCGGCAAGGGCTTTGCTATCGCGAACCGGTACGAGCAGGCCGTTTTCGCCTTCGCGCACGATTTCGCGGCAGCCGGGGGCGTCCGTTGTAACGATGGCGCGGCCACAGGCCGCTGCTTCAATGAGAACCTTTGGTACGCCTTCGCGCAAGGACGGAAGGCAAACGATGTTCGACTGTGACAAGACCTCGCGCATATCGTTTCGGTGGCCCCACCACTCGATGACGCCCGCGTCGGCCCAAGCCTGGAGTTGCTCGGCGCTGACCGCAGTCGGATTGCCAGGATCGGTGTCGCCTACGAGAACGAACCGGGCGGATACGCCAGCGTCGCGAAGCTCACGGGCGGCCTCTACGAACTCAATCACGCCCTTGTCGCGCAGCATCCGGGAAGCAAGGACGACGACGGGAACGCCTTCGGGCTCGGGGGTCGGGACGTAGGTGTTGACGTCGACACCAGAGCCTTTGATCAAAACGGTCTGAGCCGCGGGCAGGATCCTGTTTTGAATAAACACGCCTTGATCGTCTGGGTTCTGGAAAACAATGCGCTGATTGGCATGCCGGAAGGCTACTTTGCTTCCAAAGACGACCAACTCGCGCATCACCCGAGCCCTGCGGGACTCCGCAATAAAGACGTACCCTAGACCAGTGAGCAATCCAACGACCGCTGGCACTCTCGCCCCGTAGGCTGCTAAACCCCCGTAAAGAACGGGTTTAAGCCGAAGGTGATGCACAAGATCCGGTCTTACCCGTCGGTACAGGCGAAACAAACTAGAAATAGTGGAAAATTCTTTCCATGGGGCTAACCCGCTGCGGGTCATGGGGATAGCGTGATATCGGAGCCCCTCAGAGCGAAGGATTTCGGCAGCTTTGCCCTCAGGGGCAGCCACATGAACCTCAAAACCACTGTCGCGAGCTGCTAACGCTACCTCTATCCTATAGGAATAAAAGCTATTTACGTCGTTATCGACGAAGAGGATGCGAGGTTTTGCCCGGGAGGCAGACGAGGGCGGGGACGCCCTATTGGCGACAATGGGGCTCGCCTGGGCAGACTGCGCGCTAAGGCTGTTAGGCGATAGACTGGCCGCGATTTCGGTGTATAGGGCCTCATAACGATGAACGACCTGGGGCATTGCAAAGTAAGTCTGGACACGCGTACGGGCGGCTTCACCGAGGCGCTCCCGAAGATCGGGGCCAGCCTGGATCAAACCTCCCCAAGCTTGCGCGAGGGCCTTTGGATCCTTCGGCGGCACGATAGAACCGGTTTCTCCGAGGATCGATCGTGAATCGCCGACGTTGGTAACAACGGCTGGGATTCCACAGGCCATGGCTTCGGCCAGTGTGTTCGGGAAGGCCTCGCTGGTCGAACTAGACGTCGCGATGTCGAACGCGTTGAGGACACGCGGGACGTCATCCCGGCGGCCCAGGAAGAGGCAAGCTTCTCGGACGCCGGCAGCTTCGGACCAATCTCGCATTTCGGGGTCTTGTTGGGTGGCGCCATCGCCGCACAGGACAAATCGCACATCCGGGAATTGCTTGTGGACCAACTCTGCGGCCTGGAAGAAAGTGCGGTGGTCTTTCACCGGGTGTTTGCGCGCGACATAGCCGATCAGCAGGGTTGAAGGGCCGACTCCCAACTCGCTGCGAACTGCTTCGCGTGCTTCCGCATCAGGCCGAAAGAGATCGAGATCGAATCCGTTCGGGATAACTTCCATGCGATCGTGCGCGTAGCCGAGCTTCTCGTGGAAGATGCGTGACGCTTCCGAGGCGCAAATGATGCGACGCGGCAATCGGTTCGAGAGAGCGGCGCAGGCCTTCGCCGTCCAAATGGTGTGACGCTTATCGACGCCGGGATGCAGTTCGCTGTGGCGAATGTTCCAGACGAGACCCGTGCACCCGGCAAGCTTCGCGGCCAGTCCGCCTACCAGATCGGCGTGGTACATCCACGTCTGAATAATTTGCTGTGACGGCAATTTGCGCAGCCAGCCGGCGAGCTTCGCGAGGTAGTACGGATTGGCGCTACCGCGGCTCATGCCAAGCGCGCGTACTCGGATTCCAGCCGCCTGAAATTTCTCCGTCATCGGGCCAAGGTCGGTAAGCGAAATCACGTCATTCTCGAAGCGCGTCGCGTCCATGCTGGAGACCAGGCGAAGCAGCATTCGTTCGGCGCCGTCGGGAGCTAATCCCGCGATGATGTGAGTGACGCCGATCATGAAACGCGCTCCATCTCTGGCTGAACTTCGCGCGGAGCTACCGATTCGCCCGCGGAGTGGGTCGGCGCCAGCGATGCGACTTCGATCATGGAAAGCGATTGCATACCGTGAATTTGCCGCTGCTCGGCGAAGACTTTCAGCACGCTGCGAAGAAACTCAAGATTCTCCGGGATGTTCTTGCCGAAGTTGTGCGGGTGCCACCAGAGATGAAGGATCCCGCGGTTTTTCGCCGCTGCACGGATGCCGCCGGCGATGCGCCGCAAACGGATCGGTTCGAGGCTTTTCCGCTGTGTCGAATACGGTCGCAGAAACATGCTGGCTCGCACGTCATGCATGCCGCCGGGCTGCGCGATCTCTTCCCAGCGCACGTATTTTGGCCCCGACAGCGAGATGTAACCGTCGATCAGGCGCGGAGCGCGCACAGCCAGCGTCTCTTCACCGCGCGGACGCGGACGATACATCCAGTTCGGTTCGTTGCCTCGATAGCAGGTAATTCCCGCTTCCTTCAAAACGCTTTCGTAGCCAGACCGAAACTGATTCCTCGGAAAAACGATGGAGCGAATATTGAAACCGTAGCGGCGGCCGATGGCCATCGCGCTGGCAATGTCGGCCGCGAATGCTTCCGGCGTCTCACCCGGCTCCTGGCAGTAGTAGTGCGAAAACGTGTGCGTCGCGATTTCCTGCTTCGGAGTTTTCGCAATGCGAGCGATCAAGCTGGACCCATAGTGCATCGGATCATCGTCTTCGTTGTCGCCGGTTGGCTCGGAATATGCATCGAGCTTGTCATTTTTGTATTGCGGCCTAAGCGATGGCGAAAATTCTTCGCGCTCCTGGCGATTCTTGGCGAAAAGAAAGCCGACGGTCGCCCAGGTCGCAGCGATACCAAATTCCTCGAACAGATTGAGGATCTGAGGAATCGCCTGGCGCGCACCCAGCAGGTTTTCGCGATAAGGCCCGTTGACCGAGCGCTTGTCGCGGACGCCCCAGTGCAGCTCGAAGTCGAGCGAGATCACAAGAGCGCCAAATGGCGGAATATGCTGGTTTGCAGACATGAATGGAAAATTGCGAGTGGAAACTGAAGCTAGAGCGCTGCGTTGACGCGTTGCGGACCGTCGGTTTCCGGATTCGTTTCGCCGAGGATTTCGTGCTCTCGCGGCCGAGGGCCCGAGATCGCACCCTTGGTGCGAATCGCAAGATGCCACAATTCGCCAAACAAGCCGTCTGAGACTGACTCGCGACGATCGGAATACGCGGCTACGATTTCGGGCAAAGTCACAATCGACTTTCGGAACAAACGGATGCGCTCGCGAAAGTGGTTCGGATCCTTGTACATCCGATCGCATGAATGGATGCAGATCGTCCAGACGCCGAAGGGAACGTAGCGGAATCGCCACAACTGTTGCGGGACCCAAACGACGTTTTTGTTCTTGGCGTCGCGATGCGGGAAGAGCGACAAACCGTCGCTGATCGTGGTTACACCCAATTCGGAGAGCAGCTTGACCGTATTTTCGTCGAATGAGTGAGCCGGTGCGATCCAGCAATCCGGCCGAATCCTTTCGCGCTTGAAAATTTCAAGTCCGCTGATGAGTTTGGCGCGCTGTTCTACGAGGGGAACGCCAGCGAACTCGCTATAGTGGTTCAAGCCGACCATACCGGCATTGCGATTGACGTAACGATGCTGATATCCGTGCAGTCCGATGGCCCATCCACGCGCTTGCCAGCCGCGCACGACGTCCCAGAATCTTTCGTGGTACTCACCTTCGTGCAGAGCCGTGTCGATGTTGTCGGGGACGACCGCGAGAATTGGACGGATATCCTCGTCGATCATAACCTGCTCGAGTTGCTGCCAGAGCGGCCAATTGATCGTCGGACACATATCGTCGAAGCGTACTAAAAACTTTGCACTCATTCGTGCGCTGCCTTCGGGGACTAGTCTAG
>JAFAZL010000315.1 GCA_019239815.1 Acidobacteriota bacterium | reverse complement strand
ATTGGAAGTTGGAAGAAGTAGCGAGTCAAGATAGCGCGGAAACGGGGCGCAGCAACCTTCGGGCAAAGTCCTAGGGTAAGGCTGCGCCCCTTATATTTGTGTGTTCGTCGCGATAGCTATTCGTAGCGGAGGGCGGTCATTGGGTCGGTGGAAGCTGCGCGACGGGCCGGGGCCAGGCTGGCTGCTACTGCTGCGCTTACGAGTAAGACTGTGACGATCGTGAGGATGACGGGGTCGCGTGAAGTTTCGTTGACCCAGCGGGTGGCGAGTTTGCTGAAAGCGAGGCTGAGGATGAGGCCGACGAGCAGGCCGGAGCCGACGCTGCCGGCGGTTGATGAGAGTACGAGGCGGAAGACGTCGGCGGCTTTCGCGCCCAGGGCGAGACGAATGCCGAATTCGTTGGTGCGTGTGGCGACTCCGTAGGAGACCACGCTGTAGAGACCTACGGCAGCGAGAACCAGAGCTAAAACTGCAAAGATGGCGAACAGTGTTGCGATGAAACGCTGCTGGCTGTAAATGTCTTCGTTCTTGATCCAGGTTTCGAGATCGCGGACGGTCATGACTTGCTGTTCGCGGTCGATCTGGACGAGTTGTGCGCGGATGTCGTGGAGGATGGAGAGCGGCGGAACTTTGGTGCGGACGAGAATTTGCGTGAACATGCGCATCTGGAGCGAGTAGGGAACGAAGACGGCGGGCTTGATCGGATCGCGGAGGCCTTCGTTGAGAGCGTCGCTGGCGACGCCGATGATCTGGAGCCAGCCGTCGGGATCGGGAGCAGCGGGGGAGTAGGGCGGCTGATCTTTGAGATTGGGGACGCGGATTTGCTGGCCGATGGCGTTGCCGTTGGGCCAGAACTGGCGCGCCATCGTTTTGTTAATGACGGCGAGGTGCGCTGCGCGGAGGATTTCTGGGCGATCCCAGAGGCGGCCTTCGACCATGGGAATGTGCAGGACCGAGAAATAGTTTTGATCGATGAAATTGATGAGGGCTTCGGGAGACTCGGCTGTGCCTTTGCCGAAAATTTCGATGCGCTGGTTGTTGCCGTTCGAAGGAGGCGTGGCGTTGGTGCCGATGCCGGCTTCGACGACTTCGGGCATGGCGGCGATGCGCGAGCGGATGTTTTCGAAATATTGCGAGCGGGCTTGCCAGTCTGTGTAGGTGTTCTGGTGGATGGGGATGGGAACGGACATCACGTTGTGGGGCTCGTAGCCGAGGTTCGCGCTGAGAATGTGCAGAAAGCCTTTGCCGGCGGCGCTGGCAACTGTGAGGAGAAGAATCGTGAGCGCGACTTGCGCGGCGATGAGCGCGTTGTGAGCGCGCTTGGCGCTGACGCTGCCGGCGACGCGGCGGCCGCTGCCTTGCATGAGGCGGGCGACGTCGGGGCGGGAGAGTTGAAGCGCGGGTGAGAGGCCGAAGATGACGGAGGTGACGATCGCGAGGCCGACGCAGAAAAGCAGGACCGGGATGTTGACCTTGATGACGGATTCGGCCGGGAATTGTTTCGGCATCCAGGCGACGATGAGCGGCAGGCTCCTCCAAGCGATGAGGACTCCGAGCGCGGCGCCGGTAAGGCCGATGCCGAGCGATTCGGTGAGGAGCTGGCGAATCATGCGGGAACGCTCGGCACCGATGGCGGCGCGAACGGCGAGTTCGTGCTGGCGTTCGGTGCCGCGGGCGAGGAGAAGGATGGAGACGTTGCCGCAGCCGATCAGAAGCAGAGACGCAACGGCGCCGAGAAGAATGTAGAGCGTGGTGCCGAGCGGGCGTGCGTAGAGGTCGACGAGGCTAGGGAGCGTTAGGCGAAAATTCTCGGGATAGTTTTGCGGCGAGTCTTTGGCGAAACGTTCGACGATGGGCTGGAGTTCGGCGGTGGCTTGCGCAGCGGTGACTCCGGGCTTGAGTTTGAGCGAGACGGCTTCGAAGATTTTTGGATCCTGTGTGAGTTTGAGCGGGAGATACAGCGAGACGTCGGCCCACTTGAAGCGCGGAGGCATGACTCCAACGACCTCGTAAGGCTTGTGGACAAGCTGAATGGTGCGACCGATCACGTTCGAATCGCCAAGGTAATAGCGCTGCCAGAATTCATAGCTGAGAACAACGACAGGCTGTGGGTCGCGGCCGAAAGGGGCGTCGGACGGGACGAGCCACCGGCCATATAAGGCAGCCATTCCCCAATGGTTGGGGTAGTCCGGTGTGAGGTAGGTGGTCTGCACATCTTCAGGGATGTCGCCGTCCGTGGTAGTGAGGTTCCAATAGTCCATACCAACAACGCTTTCGACGGATTTCGCCTGGCGTAGCTCCTGGATTTGAGGACCGTTAAAACCGGTGTAGCGGATTTGGCCGGACCTATCGAGAAGTCGGATTTCGACCATGCGGTCGGCGCCGGGGTACGGGAATGGGTCGATCAGGACAGCGTAAATAACAGAGAAGACAGCGCTTGTCGCGCCGATGCCAAGAGCGAGGGAGAGGACGGCGGTGAGGACGAAGCCAGGGCGCTTGCGGAGTTCGCGAGCTGAGTATTGGAGGTCAGAGAGGATGGATTGCATCGTGTAAACCTCGCAAGGCGGCTGGCTCAACCGAGTGGACGAAATTTGGCCTTCATGGTTAGGGACGACGAGGCGGGAATAAAGGTTTTATCGAAGTTGCGAGACGGTTTTTTCTTGGAACGAAGCGGTTTGAAGCGAAAGGTTTGTCCGTGGGCGTGCGGCGGATTGGGCACACGAGCTGGGGGCTGAGGGGCGTCGTGTATAATTGAGGTTCAGGGGAACTGCAGAATTTCGAATGGGGAATGTGAGTTCCAAGCCAAAGGTTGAGGCGGCGTCGTCGGTGAAATGGCGGCGGCGGGCGAGGTTTGTGCGTTCGCGGACGCGTGAGCTGCTGAAAATCGGCAAGGCGCTGATATCGACGAAGCATCCCTTCCTGGTGCACATCATCCCGATGCGGCGCTGCAACCTGGATTGCGGCTATTGCAATGAGTATGACGACGTGTCGAAGCCGGTGCCGTTGGAAGAGATGAAGCGGCGACTGGATATCTTGGCCGATATGGGCACGTCGATGATCACGATCAGCGGCGGCGAGCCGTTGATGCATCCGGAGCTGGAAGAAGTGATCCGGCACATGCGAAAGCGCGGGATTTACGCCGGTATGATCACGAACGGGTTTCTGTTGAGCAAAGAGCGAATTCAGAAGCTGAACGACGTGGGACTGGAATTTTTGCAGATCAGCATCGATAACGTGACGCCGGACGAGGTGTCGAAGAAGAGTTTGAAGACGCTGGATTCGCGGCTGGAATGGCTGTCGCAGCACGCGGTCTTTCAGGTGAACATCAACTCGGTAGTCGGCAGC
>JAFAZL010000251.1 GCA_019239815.1 Acidobacteriota bacterium | reverse complement strand
AAGCCCTACATCGACCGCGGCATCAGCGGCCAAACCACGCCCCAAATGCTCATCCGCTTCCGTCCCGACGTCATCGCTCTCAAGCCCAAAATCGTCGTCATCCTCGCTGGCACCAACGACCTCGCCGGGAACACCGGCCCGATGACCGTCGATCAGATCGAAGGCAATCTCCAATCGATGGACGAACTCGCGCACTCCAACAAAATTAAAGTTGTGCTCGCCAGCGTGCTTCCCGTCAGCAATTACGCCACGATCGCGAAGGCAAACCGGTCGACATGCGCATCAATCGCCAACCCGAAAAAATCATTGAACTCAACACCTGGATCAAAAACTACGCCGCCGCCCACGGCGACATCTACCTCGACTATTTCTCCGCCATGGTCGACGAACACGGCCTCCTCAAAGCCGACATCAGCAACGACGGCCTCCACCCCAACGCCAAAGGCTACGCCATCATGTCCCCTCTCGCGGAGAAAGCGATCGAGCAAGCATTCAAGAAAGCCAAGACCAAATAGTGAACCGGATTCATTCACTTAACTCGATGCCGATCAGGGCCTATCCTCGTCGCCCAAACAAGAAACGTTGTCATCCTGAGGCGTCCGCGGGGCGCCGAAGGACCTCAACGTTCAGCCAAATCTCAAACGCATCGCACGACAGCCGCGCGCGCAAGACCTGTACCAAAGGTCTGCTCCATCGTGTCATCCACCTCTAAATACCCCATTCGCTACCACCTCCTCGCTCCGTCTTTGACCCGCTGCTATCACCCAACCGACACTGGACGCAGACCAACGGAGAAGAATCGCCGGACTCCGCAGGGGCGATCCGCGTAGTTCCTCTCGCATCGAGAAAACAACATGAACTCATCGAAAGTGTTTACGCACGCCCGCACCCTATCGTGTCTCGCACTCGCGTTGACATTTCTGACCGCCGCGGCTGTACCGCAAGAACTCCAGCCCAAGGTCTTGAAGAAAGTCGTACCTGCGTACCCAGATATTCTGAAGAAGATGAATGTGAGCGGCTCGGTTCGCGTTGAAGTCACCATCAATCCGGATGGTTCGGTGAAAGATGTCGAAAACCGTGGCGGCAACGCGATTTTTGTCGATTCGGTGGCGTCGGCTGTCCACAACTGGAAATATGCGCCCGCCGACCACCAACGAACCGCCGAAGTCAGCGTCACCTTCATCTGCTGCTCCACCGTGCTCACGAAACCGTGACGCCCCATCCCACCAGCGGCCGTTCACAGGACCGTAACTTGACCTCGCAATTCGCCTGCGCTAGGGTGATAGTTGCCTCACTGCAGAACGTGTTGAACCCGTTGGCAAAGGATTCCGTGAACGCAATCGCTGGCCGCAAGTCCCTCCGCAACGCAGGAACTTCCCACAACTGAATGCGACGTACCGTCCACATTTCCGGACAAATTGAGTCTTTTTTTGGCACACTCGATGAAAATGTGCGCCTGCTCGAAGACACGCTCCACGTGCGCACGCACCTCAACGACAATCGCCTCACGATCGAAGGTGATCAGGACAACGTCGATCACGCCGTGAAAATCGTCGAGGAGTACAACCATCTTACCCGTCATGGCAGAAAGCTCTCGAGCACCGAGGTGAATTCGCTGATTCACGTCGCCACCGACGACCCGCACGAATCGCCGCGCGGTGCGTTTGAGCATGGCCGCCAGCGCTCCTTCGGGAAAAAAGTCGTCACGCCGAAGAACAACAGCCAGCGCCATTACATGGAAGAGATTGAGAAGCACGACATGATGTTTGCGGTCGGCCCCGGCGGCACCGGCAAGACGTATCTCGCCGTCGCGATGGCCGTCAGCGCGCTGCTGACCAAGCGCGTCAACCGCATCATCTTGGCTCGTCCGGCTGTCGAAGCCGGTGAGCGCCTCGGATTTTTGCCAGGCACATTGCAGGAAAAAGTCGATCCGTACATGCGTCCTCTATACGACGCGCTCTACGACATGCTCGAGCCCGATAAACTCGATCGATTTCTGGAAAAGGGAATTATCGAAGTCGCTCCGCTCGCATTCATGCGTGGTCGCACGCTCAACGATTCGTTTGTCATTCTCGACGAAGCGCAGAATACGACCAGCGAGCAGATGAAGATGTTTTTGACGCGTCTCGGATTCAACTCGAAGGCTGTCATCACCGGCGACATCACGCAGATCGATTTGCCGCAGGGAAAAAAGTCAGGGCTGATCGAGGCGCTCGAAATTTGCGGGAAAATTGAGGGAATCGGCGTCACGCAGTTCAGCGAGAAAGACGTCGTGCGCCACAACCTCGTGCAACGCATTGTCCGTGCCTATGAGGAGTATGATGGCACTCAGCCGCAACGCAGCGGCAATGTTTTGAACGGCAAGCCCGAGCCGCGCCCCGGTGAGGCGACGGACGCGCAACCGAAGAAAATTCACTAGGCTCGACAAGTGATTCTCGGTCGAGAGTCCCAAACGAGATTCGCGATATTCGCCTGAAAATGATCTTAAACCGCCAGCGAACCGTACGTGTCGCCCGGCCGCCACTCGAAGCATTCCTCGCTCGCGTGCGCGAGCAACTCCGACTGAATGGCGCCGAAATCACCGTTGCCTTAGTGAGCGATCCCGCCATCGCCCGCATGAACAAAACCTACCGCCACAAAAAAGGCCCAACCGACGTCCTGTCATTCCCGAGTGACGCTTCGCCGCGTCGAAGCGCGCCGCGACGGCGGTCGCGAATCGCAGTTCGTCAGGGCACGGCTTCAGCCGTGCCGCGAGCCATCGAGAGGGAAGGGGCTTTGGCCCCTGAGGCCCACCACCTCGGCGACATCGCCATCTCTCCCGCTACCGCTCGCCGTAACGCGAAGAAATTCGGTCGAACGCTTTCCGACGAACTCCGAATCTTGATGCTTCACGGCGTCCTCCATCTCCTCGGCTACGATCACGAAACCGACAACGGCCAGATGACCCGTGCCGAAAATCGCCTCCGCCGAAAGTTGGGCCTCCAGTGACGGTGAAACTCTATTTCTGGG
>JAFAZL010000202.1 GCA_019239815.1 Acidobacteriota bacterium | reverse complement strand
ATAGACTGACTGCCACTGGGAGGAGCAGGTGTCGGGCCAGTGGGCGGCACTCGTAACAGTTTTATAATGAGCGCTTTGCAGCATGACGGACGGTGTGCAGGAACAGCCCGATCAGTGGCGGGGAGAAAATGTAACAACTTGCCCCGGTTTTCCGCAGGCGCGGTTCCCAAATTCTCGGTTGGCTTGCTTGCGCGGGCCCGATTTATCTCTGACAATAAGTCGCTTGGGTTAAACGCTTTTCCTGGGGTAACCGGGGTTTGCGTTCAGTCTGACGGGGTGTCGAGGAACATGGTGAAGTCGAGTCGCGCCACGAAGCGCATTGTTGCGTATTTTTCGATGGAGATTGCCCTCCAGAACGCCATGCCGACCTACAGCGGCGGGCTCGGCGTTCTAGCAGGAGACACCGTAAGGGCCGCGGCAGACATCAAGCTGCCAATGGTGGCGATCTCGCTCCTGTATCGTAGCGGCTACTTCACGCAGCGATTGGCAGAGGATGGATCCCAGACTGAAGACCCCGTGGTATGGCGGGTCGAAAACTTCTTGAAGGAAGAATCTGCGCGCGTCACCGTGCCCCTGGAAAACCGCCGCGTGGAATTGCGCGCCTGGCGCTACGACGTCAAGGGCGTCCACGGTTTCGTGGTTCCGGTTTATTTCCTCGACGCCTCGTTGGAATCGAACGCCGATCAGGATCGCGGCCTGACTGGATCCTTATATGGTGGAGATTCCTACTACCGCTTGTGCCAGGAAGTTTTACTCGGAGTAGGTGGCGTGCGAATGCTGCGCGCGCTCGGTTACACGGACCTGACCCGCTACCACATGAACGAAGGGCACGCGGCGATGCTCACGCTCGAGCTCTTGGGCGAAGAAGCGGAAAAAGCCGGACGAACATCGATTCGCGGCGAAGACATCGATAAGGTGCGGAGCAAGTGCATCTTCACGACGCACACCCCCGTTCCCGCGGGCCATGATCGCTTTCCGATGGAGTATTTGACTCGAGCCTTCCCCGATCAGAACGGATTCTTTGACCTCAAAGACTCGTCGTCCGCCGATTTGGTAAAAAAGATTCTGCAGGCCGAGCAGGCTTTCCCCGATATGCAGGAAGCCGCGCGAGCCGGCGCTTCACTGAACATGACATATCTCGCGCTCAGTCTGAGCACCTACGTGAATGGCGTCGCGAAGCTGCACGGCGAGACCTCACGAAAAATGTTTCCGCAGGTTCCGATCGAAGCGATCACGAACGGTGTGCACGCCGGCACCTGGGTCTCCCCCGCATTCGCCGAATTATTCGACCGCTATATTTCATCCTGGCGCGAAGACAATTATTCGCTCCGCAGTGCGCTCGGCATGCCGCCAGAGGAATTGTGGGCGTCGCATCTGATCGCGAAGCACGATTTATTCGAGACGGTGCGGACGAAGACCGGCCTCTCCCTCGATCCTGACGTTTTCACGATCGGTTTCGCGCGGCGCGCCACCGGATACAAGCGTGCCGATTTGATTTTGTCCGACCTCGATCGGCTTCGGCAGATCGCAAAGAACGCCGGAAAATTCCAGATTGTTTATGCTGGCAAAGCGCATCCCCACGACGCCGGCGGCAAAGACATCATTCGCCACATTTTCGCGGCCAAGAAGGCACTCAAGAAAGCCGTCACGATCGTGTTTCTCGATGAATACAACATGGAAGTCGGCGGAAAAATCACCGGCGGTGTCGACCTATGGTTGAACACTCCGCAGTTTCCGCTGGAAGCGTCCGGCACGAGCGGGATGAAAGCGGCGCTCAACGGCGTGCCTAGCCTCAGCATTCTCGACGGTTGGTGGGTCGAGGGTCACATCGAAGGTGTCACCGGCTGGTCGATTGGAGAGTCGCGCCCGTCGGCTGGTCCCCAAACCGCTGTCGATAACAACGCCGATGTGCAGTCGCTCTATCACAAGTTGGAGGACGTGATTCTGCCGATGTTTTACAAGGATCGAGCTCGGTACTTGTCGGTGATGCTTCACGCGATCGCGATCAATGGATCGTTTTTCAA
>JAFAZL010000090.1 GCA_019239815.1 Acidobacteriota bacterium | reverse complement strand
CTCGTCCTCGCTACGATCGCACCGACTCTGCGCTTGCGGACGCGCTCGAAGATCACGCTGTCGTTCTGATTCCTGCGAACACGACGCTTCAGATTCGCCGGTCGTTTGAACTGGTCGAAGATTGGCGTGTTCCCGCGGTTCTCTACGGCGGACAGATGGGTTACGAAGTCGCTGACGAAATCGCAGCGAAGAAATTGGCGGTGCTCGTCAATCTGAAATGGCCCGAAGCCGAGAAAGATACCGACCCTGACAGAACGCCGACACTGCGAACGCTCCGCTTCCGCGATCGCGCTCCGTCCTCGCCTGCGGCACTCGCGAAAGCGAACGTGAAGTTCGCGTTTTATTCGGGCGGGGTCGCGAGCCCGAAGGACGCGTTGAAAGCCGCGAAAAAATCGATCGATGCGGGGCTGAGCGCCGATGCGGCGTTGCGCGCGTTCACTTTGTCTTCCGCGGAAATCTTCGGTGTTTCCGATCGACTCGGCTCGATCGAAAAAGGCAAAATCGCGAACCTCATCGTTGCCGATGGCGATATCTTCAACGAGAAGACAAAAATCAAATACGTCTTCGTCGACGGCCGCAAATACACCATTCACGAACCCGAAAAACCAAAGGAACCGCCCAAAGACGACCTCAGCGGCAAATGGAAGCTCACCTTCACTTCGCCGGAAGGTCCCGACGAAGCGACCGCTGACATTTCGATGGCCTCCGACGGCTCGCTGTCCGGCACGGTTACGAGCAAGCGCGGCACTTCCGATATCATCGACGGCAACCTCAGCGCGGACAAGTTCACCTTCAAGATCAACCTTCCGATTGAAGACTCGCCCAGCGATGTGATTTTCTCGGGCACTTTCGATGGCAAAACGATGAAGGGGAATATCCACGTGGCCAGCGTTAGCGTTGATATCGATTTCACCGGAGCAAAACCAAACGAAAAATCGACTACGGCTGCGGATGTCGATGCGGATGTAAGGAGCCCGCGATGAACACGCGACTCGGCGTAGTTCTCACTGTGACGATCGCGGCAATTTTCCTGGTCGCAAGTTCGTCGCGCTTATTTGCGGCGCAACCGAACGCCACCCCCGCTCCGGAAGCCGCTCCGATCATCCTGATTCAAAACGCTACGATCCTCACCGTTTCGCACGGCACCATCGAGCACGGCTCCATCCTTATTAAGGATGGCAAGATCGCCGAGGTCGGCGAATCGGTCAAAGCGCCGAAGGAAGCGCAGGTGATCGACGCCAACGGCCAGTTCGTGATGCCGGGCATCATCGATTGCCATTCGCACATCGCGATCGACGGCGACGTGAACGAAGGCAGCATCTCGGTTTCGTCGATCGCCAACACCGCCGATGTTTTAAATCCCGAGGATATCGATATCTATCGCGACCTCGCCGGTGGCGTCACCACGGCGAACATCTTGCACGGCAGCGCCAATCCGATCGGCGGTCAGACGGTTGTCATCAAGCTGCGCTGGGGCCAGCCTGCTTCCAAGCTGCCGTTTGAGGGCGCGATGCCAGGAATCAAATTCGCGCTCGGAGAAAATCCCAAGCATTCCAACTTTGGCGGCCGCGGGCGGGAAGCGCGCTATCCCGCCACGCGCATGGGTGTCGAAGAAACAATTCGCGGCGCCTTCTCTGAAGCGCGCGATTACAAAGCAAAGTGGGACGACTACAACAAGCGCAACGCTGCCGGCGAAAAGAATCTGATTCCGCCGCGCCGGGATCTACGCCTCGATCCGCTCGTCGAAGTCCTGGAAGGGAAGCGCTACGTCCATTCGCACTGCTATCGCGAAGACGAAATCCTGATGCTACTGCGTGTCGCGAAGGAGTTCGGATTCAAAGTTCGCACGCTGCAACACGTCCTCGAAGGCTACAAAGTCGCCGACGAGTTAGCAGCGGCTGGCGTCGGCGCGTCAACGTTCTCCGACTGGTGGTCATATAAGGAAGAAGCGTGGAACGCGGTTCCATACAATGCTGCGCTCATGACCAAGCGCGGCGTAATTGTATCCATCAACTCCGATGACGCGGAAGAAGCGACGCACCTGAATCAGGAAGCTGCCAAGTCGATCAAGTTCGGTGGCTTGTCGCACGACGAAGCACTCAAGCTCGTCACGATCAATCCAGCGTTGCAACTCGGCATCGACAAGCGCGTCGGCACCATCGACGCGGGCAAAGATGCTGACCTCGTCATTTACAACCACGACCCGCTGAGTGCCTACGCCGTAGTACAAAAGACGCTCGTTGATGGCCGGGTTCTGTTCGATCGCCAGAAAGATCTCGCCGATCGCCCGACACTTGAGAAAGAAAAGAAGGCGTTGATCGACAAAGAAAAGAAAGAACAGAAGGAAGAGAAGAAATCGGACGCGAAACCTGGTGAGAAGAAGCCTGACGAAAAGGCAAAGCCGCAAAGCGACGCCGCTGTTGTTGGAGGTGCGCTGTGACGCTTAACTTCTTTTCGCGGATCGGCGCGACGGCAGCGGTCGCCGGGCTTGCTCTCGGCGGGGCAGCATTCGCTCAGCAAGGGCCAGCCACAACCATCGCGATCACTCACGCCAAAATATTCACTCTGGCGGGCGCCCCGATCGACGACGGCGTGCTGGTAATCAAAGACGGCAAGATCGCCGCGGTTGGCACGAATGTTGAAGTTCCGTCTGGCGCGCAGGTGATCGATGGAAAAGGCTTGCAGGTTTATCCGGGGTTGTTCGATCCGGTCACGCAAATCGGCCTGAGCGAAGTCTCCGCAGTCAGCGCGACCGTTGACACGACGGAAACCGGCTCGATCAACCCCGACGCCGTCGCCGCTGACGCCGTGCTTCCTTCAAGTGAACATATCCCAGTCACGCGCGCCGCAGGCATTACCGAAGTGCTCGCCGTACCGGCAAGCGGTGGCTTTGATTCGCGTGGCTCGTCGAATCTTCTCGGGGGCCAGGCATCCGCGATTCACCTCGCCGGTTGGACCATCAACGACATGCTCATCAAGAAGAGCGTCGCTATGGTCATCGATTGGCCGACGATCGATACCGAGTCCTTTGATTTCGCAACCTTCTCTCGCAAGCAGAAGCCCTACACCGAAGCCAAGCAGGAATATGACAAGCAGGTCGATGAGCTTTCCGACTGGCTCGACAATGCGCGCCATTACGCCGTTGCATGGGGCCATGGAGGCCCGGCGGAATATCAGCGCGACCTGAAACTCGAAGCGCTCGTCCCCGTCATTCGCGGCGAACTCCCTGTACTCGTATTCGCAAGTCGCGCACGCGAAATCCGAGCCGCCGTAGAATTCTGCGACAAGCAGAAAATCAAAATGATCCTTGCGGGCGGCGCCGAGTCCTACAAAGTGAAAGACCTTCTCCGCTCAAAAAATATTCCT
>JAFAZL010000065.1 GCA_019239815.1 Acidobacteriota bacterium | reverse complement strand
CACGCTCCGCCAGCGCCGCGACGGTAAGCACCTTTCGCTCGAAGAGCCTCGCGGCAATTCCGAAGAGTCGTTCGCGACGCTGCTCGAAACAAAGTCAGCCGATCCCGAGGAACAATGTGCGCGCCGCGAAATGGGCCGCATGCTCGCCGACGCGATCCTGCAGCTTCCCCAGGATCTGCGCCAAGCCTGCCTGCTCCGCGACGTAATGCACTACTCGACGCAAGAAGTCGCCGATCGCTTGTCGATTTCCGTCGTCGCCGTGCGCCTGCGCCTCTTCCGCGCACGCCGGCGGCTCCGCGAAAAAATGGAGCAATCGCTTCAGCCGAAAGCGCGCCAGACCAAAACCCTCGCCCACCGCCATCCCGTGCGAGCAGCCGAATCTCGCCGCGACCGCAGCTCCCTGCTCGGCCTGAACACCGCTGTCAGCTTCGCCTCCGGCGACTAGATCTCGATTCTGAGTACTCCGGCGACTAACTATCGATTCATCTCAGCTTGATTGTTCTTTCCATGCGTAGTGCGTTGTCATCCTGAGGCGTCCGGAGGACGCCGAAGGATCTCAGCCGTGCCTCACCGACCAACCAACGACGAACGCCCATCGTCACATCCGTCGTACCTGTACCAAAGGCCCGGTTGACACGCATTACCTCTGGTGCTACATAACTTCTTAACTGCCCTCTGGTGGTAAGTCTCTTACCACGCTACGGCGCATCACGCGAGTGAGGCAGCAGACCTGCCTGGCAGGGCAGGCTGCAAGCCGTCGAGGGTTGCGAGTACCACCCCACCACCCCGGGAGGCAAAGATTCCATCTTTGCCTCCTTATTTTTTTGCCCGACTAACCAATCAATCCTCCGATCGGCCCTAGTCCGGCAAGTGTAGGGGCGCGCAGCATTGCTGCACCCCAGCTTGGCTAGCTCGCGGTCCTTAAGACAATCCGATTTTCGCCTTGCACCTCGTTTCGGCGCTCCCCGCTCCTACGTTAGAATGAACGCTTTCGCCGGATCCCCGCCGCCGAATAGGAGCCTGTCCGCCCATCACGATGACCGCTGCCCACCCCACCCAATCCCCGAACGCCCCCCTCCTCGCCCTGAACCACGTCACCGTAATGCGAGGCGAACGCGCCGCCCTTCGCGACATCACGCTCAAAATCGGCCCCGGCGAACACGTCTGCATCCTCGGCCCCAACGGCTGCGGCAAATCCACGCTCATCAAAACCATCACCCGCGAATGCTACCCTCTAGCCGCCGAACGCTCCTCCATCTCGATCCTCGGCAAAGAGCGCTGGAATATCTTTGAACTGCGTTCCCTGCTCGGCATTGTCTCCCCCGACCTGCTCGCCTCCTGCACCACCGACGCCACCGGCCGCGACGTCGTCCTCTCCGGCTTCTTCAGCAGCACGCGCATCTTCCCGCATCATGAGCCGAACCCCGACCTGCTCGCACGCAGCAATGCCGCGCTCGCACGCCTCGGCATCTCGCACCTCGCCGATCGCAGCGTCGCGCACATGTCCTCCGGCGAAGCCAAGCGCACTCTTATCGCTCGCGCTCTCGTCCACGATCCGCAAACCCTGCTCTTCGACGAGCCCAGCAACGCGCTCGACATCGCCGCGCAAATGCAACTCCGCGACACCATGCGCGAACTCGCTCAATCTGGTTTAGGAATTTTGCTGGTAACGCACCACGTCTCCGAAATCATCCCCGAGATCGAACGCGTCGTTCTGTTGCGCGATGGCCAAATCGTAGCCGACGGCCCCAAATCCGAAATGATCACCGCCCCCCGTCTCACCGACCTCTTCCGCGTACCCGTCCAAATCGCCCACCACGACGGCTACTACCACCTCTACTAAGCTCTCGTTTCACCGCAACACTTCCGCCTCTCGCCGCCCGAGCGCCGCACCCTGTAGCCGCGGTCGTATCCCAGACCGCGGGCCTTTCCGCTCCGCGGTGCCATCTATCCGCCGACACGCCACTCGGACCTCAAAAAAGAAAAGGGGCGCAACACGCTGCGCCCCTTCTCACCAGACTCTCCGCGCCTTATCCGCGCAAATCTTAAATTCGCACTCTATTTATCCACGATCTTCTCCGCCTGCACGCTAGTCTTGTCCTTCTCTCCTCGAATCGAAGCCGTCCGTGCCTCCGGATGCCGCGGCGTCCAATCTTCCGGCGGAAACGCCACACGCCAGAACGTCGGATGCGGCGTGGTGAACTCAAGCCCGATCTCGGCTTTCCCTTGCCGCACTGGACCCAGAAACGCCACGTGACATTCGTGCTCTTCCTGCGTTTTCTTGTGCTGGAGCATGACCTTCGCCCCGCTGGTCAGCCTTCCGTTAAGTAAAACGAGCGCGCCGTGCGCATTGATCGCCAGCGTCTCGGTCTCTTCCTCAATCTTGTGTCCCTGTGCGTCGGTCCCGCGAATCCGCACCGCCACTTGCATCAACACGCGCTGGCTG
>JAFAZL010000902.1 GCA_019239815.1 Acidobacteriota bacterium | reverse complement strand
AGAAGGAGCTTTACCGCGCTCCGTTTAAACCTTCCAACTTTAAGTGGGACCTGCTGGTGCTGGGAACGACGGCACCGCTTTTGGCCTACGACCGGCACATTGAAAGACACATTGGCACGTCATATCAGTCGTCTTTTCAGACGACCTCCAACGTCGCAATCGGCACACTGTCGGGCGGTTTACTTGCCGTGTACGCCTGGGGTATCAAGGGCGATCACCCGCACGCGAAGGAAACGGGAGCGCTGGAATTAGAGACGCTGGTCAACACATTTCTAATCTACACACCGATGCAGTTGATTGGAGCGAGGCAGCGTCCCGACGAAGGAAATGGGAACGGAGATTTTTGGATGCATCACGCAATTAATACTTCGTTCCCGGGCGGACACGCCATGTTCACTTTTGCGATGGCGACAGTAGTGTCACACGAATATTCGCAAAGGTGGGTACAAGTGCTGGCCTATTCGGCAGCATCCATCGTGACGGTCAGCAGGTTCATGGCTCGGGATCATTGGTCGTCGGACATGCTGGTTGGATCGGCCCTTGGAATCGGGATCGGCTCACATATTTTTCACGCGCACTGTAATCCGGACCTGAGCGATTCTTGTAAACACCACGTACGCTGGATCTTTTAATCTTCGATCAGCCCGCCAAGTTTGAGTTTGTCCTGCGCTTATGATTCGCTGACGATTCTCACGCCTCGCGTTTGCAACGTCGCTCAAAACCATCGACAATAGGTCGCTTGAGCGACACTTCTACTCTCAGTCCTGACGCCACCAATGACGCCGCATCTCGCGGTGTACGCAAGAACACCGCTGCTCAAATCCTCTTTGCGAGCCTCATCGGCACGACCATCGAATTTTTTGACTTTTATATTTATGCCACTGCGGCCGTACTGGTTTTCCCACGGCTTTTCTTTCCGAAAGAAGATCCAATGTCGGCGACGCTCGCATCGCTCGCCACATTTGCGATCGCTTTCTTCGCGCGGCCGTTCGGCTCGGCACTCTTCGGCCATTTCGGCGATCGCATAGGACGAAAGGCGACGCTGGTTGCCGCTCTCCTCACAATGGGACTGTCGACAGTCGCGATCGGCGTGCTTCCGACCTACGCACAAGTCGGCGTCGTGGCGCCAGTGCTTCTCGCGCTATGCCGACTCGGCCAGGGGTTGGGACTCGGAGGCGAGTGGGGCGGCGCGGTCTTGCTTGCGATCGAAAATGCTCCGCCAAATCGCCGCGCGTGGTACGGCATGTTTCCGCAACTGGGCGCGCCAATCGGGTTTCTGTTCTCTGGCGGGATATTTCTCTGCCTCTCTAAATTTCTCTCGAATCAGAGCTTTTTTGTTTACGGTTGGCGAATTCCCTTCCTGGCCAGCGCCGCGCTCGTGCTCATCGGCCTCTATGTGCGGCTGACCATCACCGAAACACCGGTCTTCCGCGCAGCAGTCAAAGAGCGTGAAACCGTGCGCGTTCCGATGTTCGAGGTGTTTCGTTCGCATCCCAAGATGCTCGTTGTGGGAACGCTGTCTTCGATCGCAACGTTCGTACTGTTTTACCTTATGACGGTCTTCGCCCTCTCTTGGGGTACTACAGCGCTTCACTACAGTCGCGACACATTTCTCGTCATGCAGCTCGCGGCAATGATCTTCTTCGCGATCACGATTCCGTTGAGCGCAAAACTCGCGGAGCACGGCCGGCGTCGCACATTGATCTGGGTAACCGTCGCGATCGCAGTCTACGGCCTCTTCATGGCGCCGCTGCTGCAGTCTGGAATCGTCGGCGCTCTTCTCGCGCTCATTTTGGGTCTGTCTTTGATGGGATTTACGTATGGTCCGCTTGGTACGGTGCTCTCGGAATTTTTCCCGACCAGCGTACGCTACACAGGTAGCTCGCTCACCTTCAATCTCGCAGGAATCTTCGGCGCATCACTGGCGCCATACATCGCCACGTGGCTAGCTAAAAATTACGGACTAAATTACGTCGGCTACTATCTTTCGCTCGCAGCGGCCCTGACGCTTATCGGGTTGCTCGCCGCACCAGAGACAAAAGGTGAAACACTCTAGCAACGCCGCTCGCTTCCCTCTCTAGCCGCACTCGAGCGGCGTTGCGCGAAGGTTACGACCGTGCGCCTATCCGTTCGGATAGTCACCAAACGCAATTTGGATAGTCGCAGCCGGCTAAAGAGCGAACCGTCCTCCTCCACGATCAAACATCTCGTTGCAAATCAACAAGAGCCACTTTCCGCTCGTTTGGCTCCTCGCGTGCTCCTTGCATTTGCGTGAAATGACAAGAAAAGCGATCAGAAGAGTCGTTTCGATGCAGAAAAAACAAGAGGAGACTTAAAATGAAATCACTACGAAATCGAATTCTGACTTTGGTTACCGTCGGTTTGCTGAGTATCGGATTTAGCGCGACCGCATCGGAGGCGCAGGCCATCTATAAGGGCTCGTTCACACTCGAGCGCGAAGTTCGCTGGCAAAACGCAACGATGCCCGCGGGCGACTACACTTTCACCGTCGAATCGAACACCCATAGCAAACCAATTCTCGTCAACGGTCCGGCTGGCACGATGTTCCAGTTGCCGCTCGTAACTGCTGAGACCAAAATCGGCGATCAGAGCAAGCTGATTCTCGAATGGCGCGGCGACAATCTGTGCGTTCGTGAGATGGATCTCGCTCAAGTCGGACTGAATATCCGCTACCACATGCCGAAGGCCACTGAGAGCGACAAGCTCCTCGCCAAGGCCCAGACCGGCACTCAAGAGGTTCTCATTGCGATGGCGAAGTAACTAGCCGCAACGAGAGAGCGCAAATGGGGCGAGCCCGAGACGATCGGGCTCGCCTTTTGGTTTTTAGTGAAAGGGATTTTCTTTTTTTCGCGAAACGAGCGAACCGACCGGAGAAATCATTGCTGCTGCCACCCACCGCCAAGCGCTTGATACAGTTGCACTGACGCCAAATACTCGTTCAACTGCGCTTGCACCAATTCCAATTCCGCCGAAAATGCATTCGTCTCGTTGGTCAGCACTTCCAGATAACCGGTCACGCCACCGCTGTAACGCATGTGTGATAGCCGTGCGGCGTCTTGCGCCGACGCAAACAGTAATTCCTGCTGTACCCTGAATTCTTTGGACTTCCGTCGTGCCACAAGGGCATCCGACACATTGCGAAACGCGCCCTGAATCGTCTGCTGATAGGTCAGCAGGAACGCTTGCTGCTGGGCTTCGGCAAACTTCACGTTCGAACGAATCCGGCCGGCCGTGAAAATCGGTTGCACGAGCGATCCTCCGTAGGTCCAGGTGCCCGCTGGTCCACTAAATAGGCGCGTCAGTGCATCACTTTCGAATCCAGCGGTGCCGCTGAGTGAAATCTGCGGAAAATACGCCGCCCGCGCAACGCCAATTTCTGCGTTCGCCGCAATCAATTGCTGCTCGGCAGCCTGAATATCAGGCCTGCGCTCCAGCAACGCCGACGTCAAACCCGGCGGCACATCGGGCGATCGCACCTGGTCGGTAAGTTTCAACCCACGCCCGACCGATCCAGGATTCTCGCCAAGCAAAATACTGATCAGGTTTTCCTGCTGCTCGATCTGCTGTTCGAGCACCGGGATCTCGGCCGCCGCCGTGAATACCAACTGTTCCGCTTGCCTCACATCGAGCATCGACGTCGAACCGCCGTTCGCAAGAACCTGCGTCAGCCGCAGTGATTCTTGGCGCGAGCTCAGGGTGCGTTTCGAAATTTCGAGCGAAAGATCAAGAGCCCGCAGTTGGAAATAGGCGTTCGCCACATTCGCAACGAGCGTGGAAAGGACTTCGCGCTGCGACCACTCCGAAGCTACGAGGTTTGCTCGCGCCGCTTCAGTCGCGCGACGGAACTTGCCCCAAAAATCGAGCTCCCATCCGGCGGAAATATTCAGAGCGCCTGCGCCGGTTTCGAACGCCGGCGTGAGGGATGTTTTCGCCTGGCGCTCGTGAACCAGACTCGCTCCGCTGGAAACGTTTGGATACTGATCGGCCCGCGTGATGCCGAGCTGCGCTTGCGCCTGCAAAATTCGCGCGCCGGCGATGCGCACGTCGTAGTTTTGCTTCACCGCCGTTCGAATCAGCGTCTGCAGCTGTTGATCCCGGTAGACGTCCCACCATTTCTGATCGCCTTGCGACGCAGGATCATTTTTCGCGACCTCTTCATCTGTCAGCCCGCGAAACGTCGGCGGGACACTCGCAACTGGCTTCTTGTAGTTCGGACCGACGGTGCATCCGGTCGAAACGATGCACACCAACGCTGCCGTCGAAACGAAGGTCTTCAAAAAGAGATCGCGTTTACTCATCTCAATCTCCGGGCGCTGGCGAAGAGTCCGGCGACGCGAGTGCCGCCCGAGTTCCTTGCACCGCTCCCGACCACTTCTCCACGACATAAAAAACGACCGGGATGAAGAAGACACCGAGAAAACTCGCCGCTAACATTCCGCCGATCACCGTGGTGCCCATGATCTGCCGCGCCACCGATCCGGCGCCTGTCGCAGTCCATAGCGGCACCGTCCCCAAAATAAAAGCAAACGACGTCATCAAGATCGGCCGCAGCCTAAGTCGCGCGCCTTCGAGAGCCGCATCCACGAGCGGTTTACCGTTTTCGTATTCGTCTTTCGCGAACTCCACAATCAAAATCGCGTTCTTCGCCGCGAGTCCGATCAACATGACAAGACCAATCTGCGAATAAACGTCCCCTTCGATTTGCACCATGTACGCAGGCAGGAAGCTTTGCAGCACTGTTCGCCGCAGCCACAACACAAAAAATGCGCCGAACACAGCTACCGGCGTGCTCAACAACACGCTGAACGGCAGCGACCAACTTTCATACAGCGCCGCAAGAATCAAAAACACAAATAGAAGTGAAAAAGCGAACACCACCCAGGCGGGCACGCCCTGCTGCGCCTTTTTTTCCTGAAACGACATGCCCAGGTAGTCGAATCCCATTTCGCGCGGCATCGTTTGCGCAAACACTTGTTCCAGGGCGGCCGTGGCTTGATCCGCGCTATAGCCGGGCGCCGCAGCTCCGTTAATCTGGGCCGCGCGATACTCGTTGTAACGCATCGTGAACTCGGGCCCAGGCCGCGGCGCGAAGCGCGTCAGCGCCGCCAGCGGCACCATCGCGCCGCTACTACTCT
>JAFAZL010000795.1 GCA_019239815.1 Acidobacteriota bacterium | reverse complement strand
CTTCTTGACAGAATAATCTCGCGGATAGGACGCAACACCCGACGCATCGCGCTCATATTAAACCGATTCAATCCTCTCGTACTTACTTTCTTTCGCGAGTTTCTTGCGCCGGCCTTTCCTCCAGCGGCTCTCCGCGCCACCGAGACTGATACATTCTTCGCGGTCCGTTCGTAAAACTTAGTGGAACTCGTCGCCTTGCAAACAGACGCCATCGGCCTCACCGCTCTAGCCCTCGTCATGATCGCGTGGATCATTTTCGGGTTCGCGTTCGCGCTTCGCCGACTGATGTACAAATCGCAGTCGAACGGCGACGAAGCGGGCGCAAAATACGGTCCGGAGTCAAAGTGGGGAATCGCGCTGCAGAGTGTTGCCTTCGCCGCGATCTGGCTTACGCCGCGGCATCACTGGTGGGCGCTGCCACCGTCGGAAACAGGCGAAATCGTCGTCGCGGTTATCGCCGTCGTCCTCGCCTACGCGAGCGCGTTGCTCTCCGTGCGGGCCGTGCAGACTCTGGGCAAGCAGTGGACTTACCAGGCTCGCGTCCTCAAAGATCACGACCTGGTTACGCAAGGCCCATACTCCATCGTCCGCAATCCAATCTATCTTGGCATGTTCGGCATGATCCTCAGCACGGGACTTGTTTTCTCCCGTTGGTGGCACGTGCTCATCGCCATTGTTTTCTTCCTGGTTGGAAATCACATTCGCATCCGCGCCGAAGAAAAATTATTGCGCGAAACCTTCGGCAAAAAATTCGACGATTACGCTGCTCGTGTCCCCGCCTTCATTCCATTCACATAGTTTCATCGACGCCGCCACTCAACTCCGGAGTTGTCATCCTGAGGCCGCCGAAAGGCGGCCGAAGGATCTCAGCCCATGGTCGCTACAAATCTATCCGTGTCCACACGCATAGCGTCTGATAACACTATGAAAAATCTTCCACATTTTTGTTCCGTTCGACTGGACAGACCGCCACTAAGATGAGAAAAAAGATTGGGGGCTAATAACTATGAACACATACAACGTCACACTCCGCTACGAAGACCGTCAGAAGGGCTCCGAAGGCCGAACCATCAAAATCGACGCCTCAAGCATCGCCGGCGCAATCGGCAAAGCCACGCGCGAGTTCGTCAAGAGCCTCGACCGCAAACAGCGCTTCGACATGAACAAGGGATTGAAGATCGAAGCCGTTCGCTCTACCAGCGAAAAAGGCGGCAGCGAACCCGAGGGCTCGGCCGAAGCCCACAAGGCCGACAGCGAATCCGCCTCGAGCGCCACAGCCTAAACGCACAACGCCATTCCCTGCATGGCGAGAGCGAGATACTTCCGATTCCATGACGGTGGCCGTGCGGCCGCCGGATATCGCGGCAAGACCGGTGACTGTGTCGTTCGTTCCATCGCAATCGCAACCGGTCTTCCATACCAGCACATCTACGACCTGGTGAATCGTGCCTCCACGCGCGAACGCACTGGCACGCGCAAACGCGGCATCAGCAACGCGCGCACGGGAGTCTACAAGTCCACGATTCATCGTGTAATGAAGGATCTCGGCTGGGTCTGGACGCCGACGATGCAGATCGGCTCAGGCTGCACGGTGCATCTGCGCCCGAGCGAACTGCCATCCGGCCGCTTGGTCGTCAGCGTGTCAAAACACCTCACCGCCATGATTGACGGCGTCATCTACGACACTCATGACTGTTCCCGCCGCGGCAAACGTTGCGTCTACGGCTACTGGCAAGCGCCGACCACGGGCAGTTTACGCTTCGAACCGATCCGTATGGCGCCCGAGGAAGGCAATCGACCGCCCCAGGTGCAATCCCGTCCGGCGGTCCCTCGCAGCAAGCCCAATCCAAAGCCTCGCCAGCGCCGTTCCTTCTTCGAGTGGCTTTTCGGTTGACCGTTGGCCTGACCCATTGCTCAAATAAGTATCCTAAATACATAAAGTTACCAAATTGCAGGCGCGATCTCCCCTGGGACTAAAGTCACCGTCCGTTCGGTACCCCTGCTCTATGGCCCCGCCCGAGCCGCCTCCTTACCATGCACTTACGCGAGGTCTCCCGTGCGGAGCTCGTGATGTCCCAGGAGAGTCGATGTCCGGCCCAGTTCTTGTAGAAGACGTTCAGGCAATCGAGCTCAAGACGCAGTTCCAGCCCCTCGACCCTGCGATGGTCACCGAGGGTCAACCCGGCTCGCGTAGCAAAACGCTTTCGGTCAGCCGGGACCGCCTTTCGGACGTCATGCTCTGGGAGTGCACCGCGGGCCAGTTCAACTGGCACTTCGTCCGCGACGAAGTCGTCTTCGCACTTTCCGGCAAGGCGTACATCATCGAAGCCGACGGCAGCGAGCGTTGCATGGCCGCCGGCGATGTCGTCTTTTTCCCGGCCGGCACCTCTTGCACGTTCCGCGTCGACGACCACTTCCGCAAGGTCGCAGTCCTTCGCGAAACGATTTCGCGCCCGGAAGGCTATGTGCTGAAAATCTGGAAGAAGCTCGTCCGGCTCGCGTTCCCCTTCACCGCCGCTCCGGCCATCGCCAAAGTTCGCTCGGCAGACGCGCCTTCAACTCCGATCCGCGTCACGCCGACCTCGACTTCCCTCCGCTAGCGCTCGGCCACCCCACCGACACAGGCCGTCGCGAGCCCAATCCCACGCAATCTCATCAAAACAAAAGAGCGGGCGCTACCAGCCGCGCCCCCTCTTCCCACTTTAGTTCTGAGAGTCGCTCGCGAATTCACTCGTCGCGAAAAACGAGCAGCCAAGATAACGCGCAAGAATGCGCTGTTAAGCTCCAGCAACTCCACTGCTAAAGTCGATCACGCTTGCCCGGCGTCAGATACCACATGTACGCAGCCAGGCCCAAGATGACGAAAGTCCCCGTTACAGCAATTGCGTAAATCGCAGATTCCATGGAGTCAAATATTAGCCACGCAAATCAACGTGGCCATACCGTTCAATCCTGATTTTTTCACGGAACGTTCCGAGCAAATCATCACACGCACATGAATTTTGGTCGAGTCATCGCGAGCAACCGTTAAGCACCAGTAGTGTCAGTGAAAAATTGATATCAAAGCCGGGAAAAAAAATCGGTGGGAAAAACCTGGTGGCGGTGGAGGGACTTGAACCCACACGGAGCAAAGCTCCGGCAGATTTTGAGTCTGCTGCGTCTGCCAGTTCCGCCACACCGCCACTCGCTCCATCGTAACACGACTCGCGTGAGTCAATTTACGTAACGTCACCACGTCTCGCGTCACTCCTTGCCCCTCTTGCGCTCCCGCGACTACACTCGCCGTGCCCGTGCCTACATTTACAAATTCCGCCGCGCCCACCGCTGCGCCGACCGGCGCCAGTGTGATCGCGGGCGCCCCGACGGGCGCGACCGTCCCGCCTCGCAGTCTCTCTGGCTTCTGGGCACTCATCGCTGTCCAATTTCAAAACGCCTTCAGCGACA